>JANRLT010000030.1 GCA_033762255.1 Pirellulales bacterium
TGGGCGATCATGAAAAACTTTGCCCGGTCTATTCCCGACGAAATCAAGCACAAGGATCGTTTTCGCACGGCCACCTCCGAAATATTTTTGTCGACGGAGGACCTGCGGAACCAGTCAATCGAACAAGAAGCCGAGCAAAACCAACGCCAGGCCCAAATCAAGAAAATTTTGGAAACCCTGGACGAACGAGAAGCCAAAATCATTATCAGCCGGTTCGGGTTGGATCATTCCCAGGAATCTCTGACATTGAAGGAAGTGGGAGAAGAAATGGGCGTGACCAAGGAACGGGTCCGCCAGATAGAGGCCCGCGCCCTGAGTAAGCTTCGCCAAGCGGCGGAGGCGGAACATATCGACGTGCCGAATTAAAGGTGCCCATACGGCTGCGGATGCCGCGCACATAACGCGTGGCAGATAGGCTACTCAGCTGCATGATTGCCGCAACGCTCCCCGGATACAAATCCGCTTCATGCCACGGGGGGATATTTGACCGCGTTTTTTAGCATCTTTTTACGCAAGGTCTCGCTCAGGTCCAATTCCAGCGCGTTGGCCAGGGCCAATACATAGGCCAGCACATCGGCCACTTCCTCGCCAATATCCGCCAGTTTCGCGGGCTGCTCCTTAACAGCGCGGGATTCGGCCACTTCCACCCATTGAAAGTGCTCCATCAATTCCGCCGCCTCAATCGCGATCGACATAACCAGGTTTTTGGGTGAGTGGAATTTTTCCCACTGGCGTTCCGCCACAAAAGCGCGCATTAACGCGCGCAAATCCGCGATGGTGGTGGTGTTATCGGACATTGATATAACCGGGGTAATGGAATGATGTGAGGGGGAAAGCCCGCCTATCGCGGAAAGGAACCGGTGTTGGTTGGCTAGGCCCCCGATTCGCCGTATAATACGGCTTTATTGCCAGGATCAGCAAGCTGGACTTGGCTACCCCGCCCCCATCCGCCTCTTTATCATCATCCATGCCCTCCTCCGCGCCGCTGACCGGCTATCAATACCCGATCACTTCCCAACGTTTGCTGGAACGGTTTATCCGGTATGTGAAAATTGATTCGACCGCGGACGAAAACTCCCCCACTGTTCCGACCACCCCCGGACAATTGGAGATGGGTCGCCTCTTGTGCGCGGAACTGCGGAAAATGGGTTTGCAGGATGCCAACCAAAGCCCCCAGGGCGTGGTTACCGCCACTATCCCCGCCACCTTACCCCCTGGCGACGCGTCACGCATTCCCGTGGTGGCATTTAATAGCCATGTGGATACCTCTCCCGAGGCGAGCGGGAAAAATATTCAACCGCAGTTGCATGTCAACTATGCCGGCGGAGATATCCGCTTGCCCGCCGGGCCGGTGATTACCCTGGCCGAACATCCCGAACTGGCGGACTTAATTGGCGATACCATCATCACCAGCGATGGCTCGACGCTGTTGGGGTCGGACGATAAGTCCGGCGTGGCGGTGATCATGGAGCTGGCCCAGTGGCTGGTTGAGCATCCGGAGATATTGCATGGCGACATCCGGGTATTATTTACCTGTGATGAGGAAATCGGCCATGGCGTGGATCATGTGGACCTGAAGTCCCTGGCGGCGGATGTGGCTTACACTTTGGACGGGAGGGGGCGCGATGAAATAGAAAACGAGACGTTTTCGGCGGATTTGGCCATTGTCAACATTCGCGGCGTTAACACGCATCCCTCTATTGGCAAGGGGCGCATGGTTAACGCTATCCGCGCGGCGGGATTTTTTTTGCGGCAACTCCCCCAAGATCGCCACTCCCCCGAAACGACCGCCGAGCGCCAGGGTTTTTTGCACCCTTATGCCATTTACGGCGGCGTGGCGGAAACCGAGCTAAAAATCATCTTGCGAGATTTTCATACCCCCCAACTGGCGGTTTGGGCGGAAATGCTCGCCACAGCCGCCACCGCGACTGAGCGGGAATTTGCCGGAACGACCGTGGAAGTAAAAATTGTCAAACAATATCGCAATATGGCCGATGGACTGGCAAAAGAACCACGGGCGGTCGAATTGGCCGAGCGGGCCTTGCACAATTTGGGCCGCACGCCCCGGTTGGGTTCGATTCGAGGAGGGACAGACGGCGCCCACTTGACAGAACAGGGCCTTCCCACGCCAAACTTGAGCACGGGCGAACATAATCCGCATTCTCCGTTAGAATGGTCCAGCTTGCACGAGATGTGCCTGGCCGTGGAAATGCTGATAGAATTAGTGCAGTTGTGGGGGCGGGAGCGAAAGACCTAATAGAGAATCTGCCGCGGTTCGCAATCTTGACTGGGATTTTTTCAAGGGCTTCAAGGAAAGTAGGGAAAGTGCCATGAGCTCGCGACGCGAATTTATCGCACATGTTGGCACCATCGGCAGCGCTTTGGCGGTCGGAGCTAGCCTGCCAGGCGTTAGTCAGGGCCAAGACACGGGTACGCCGGAACTTCCGAAACAGCCCTTGCCAGAAACCGATTCCCCTGCCACATCACCCAACTCAACACAAACCAATCCGGCGCCAACCAATTCACCACAGGCCAACACTTCTCCCGGGGCGGAATCCCCCGCGATCACTCCGCCGTCCGAAACAACTCCCGCGACTCCCCCGGCGGATTTGACGCTTCCCAAATCACCGACACCGCCGCAAGATCCTGCCACCGAAGCAAAAAACGTCCATTTAGTAAAAGCAAACGAGGGAAATGCCGTCTGGTTGTTAGGCACTTTGGTGCGAATAAAGGCCATGTGCGGAGAAACCGCCGGTTGCTGCGCCAGTTGGGAGCAAGTGATCTATCCGGGCGCGGGAATTCCCTCGCATCTTCATACTCGCGAAATAGAAACTTGGTATCTGCTGGAAGGAGAATTGGAATGGCATGTGGGGGATAAAAGCTATACGGCACAGGGAGGGGATTTTTTAAGTTTGCCACGCAATGTGCCGCACCACTTTTCCAATAAATCGGCCAACCCCGCCCGCATGTTAGTAACATACGCCCCCGCAAATTTTGAAAGTTGGCTGCTGGAAGTGGGCCAGCCAGCGGCCAACCCCCTGGCCGATCCACCGGCCATTACCGCCGAGGAACTTAAAAAAGCGGTGGCCGCCGCCGAAAAATACGGCGTAAAATTTACTCCGCTCCGTTAACCATATCAACCAGAGCCGATGTCTGAATTTCCGTTGCTGGTGGACGAACCGCGGTGCGGCATAGCCAACATGGCGCGGGATCAGGCGCTTTTGGAAATTGTGGCATCCGGGGTGCTTCCCGGCGTATTGCGGTTCTATCAGTGGCAACCAGCGACGTTGTCGTTGGGATATTTTCAAGCTTATGCCGCGCGGCAAGACCACCTCCCCTCGTTGGCGTGCCCTATTGTCCGCCGCGCTAGCGGTGGCGGGGCTATTCTTCATGACCAAGAACTGACCTACTCCCTAGTATTGGCCGCCGATCATCCCCTCGCCCGCGACACCCCCAAACTGTATCGCGCGGTCCATCAGGCTTTGTGTGATGTCCTGGCCAATCTGTACCATGTTACCGCAATAATTTGGGGAGATTTTCCCTTATTGCCCCCCGTTCAACCGAGCAAAACTGCCCATCCCCAACCGTCTGATACAGCTCCCCCGTTCTTATGTTTTTTGCGACGTAGCCCAGGAGACGTGGTCCTGGTTAGGCCAGAATCCCCCCCGCTTACTACTGATCTGCGGCTACCCGCAAAACCTTTTTATGCCCCGGCTGCGGGACCAACGTTAAAAACCGACAAGATCCTAGGCAGCGCGCAACGACGTCGCGACGGAGCAGTGTTACAGCATGGGAGTTTACTTTTAGGTCAATCAAAATTTGCTCCTGAATTACCTGGATTAGCGGAGTTAACGGGCCAAAGGATCGCGATAACGGAACTCATTAATGCCTGGAGCACAAAATTACTCGCCATCTTAGGGATGGACAGGTTTTCGCCCGCCCAGCTGTCTATGGAGTATACGGCTGCCTACGGCGTAGCCTGGGAAAAGTTTGCCGCGCAGGAGTGGTTGCAGACGCGTTAGAGTGGCGGTTTTTTCTAAGATTTCGCGGATTATTAGCAAAATTTTTGACGAAAATCCAAATTGTGGATAAGATATTTATTGGGGGAAGGCAAATTAAGTCCGTTGGAGTGCGGGATTATTCTTGCCGGAGTCGATCACACCCAATCTGTTTCAAAATTATTAGTATTTTGTTACGGATGATTGGTATTTCATCTTTTCTTATTCATGTGATTGACCAACGGTTAGAAATTCATTACACCAATAGTCACTTCATTTGCTGTTTCTACCAGGAGTGTTTTTTGTAGCCGATACGAAGATTCGTAAGGTGCATTTTTTGCCATAATTTTTTCAGTTGTTAGCCCACCTTTCGGAATCCGAGGATCGTATGGAGTTGACTCTCAAAGTCCTGACAGGAAAGTATTCAGGCCAGGTGATCAAAGTTCACCATGAGAAATTTTTGATTGGTCGCGGTGAGCAATGTCATTTGCGTCCCCATAGTGATGCCATCAGCCGCCAGCATTGCGCGCTCAGCCAGCGTGGAGCTGATGTGATTGTCGAAGATCTGGGAAGTCGCAATGGCACCATTGTCAACGGCGAAAAGATCACCGGCCCAACGGTGATTCATTCTGGTGACCAACTAATCATAGGCCAGTTGGTGTTTGAAGTAGTAATGCCTCTGGTGCGCAAGACCAGCGCCCCCACGGGAGACACCGTGTCTTCCACGGCCAAGGTTGACACCACCTCCATGAAGCCAGCCGCGGCTCCCCCCGCCAGTCCCCCTGCGCAGGGCGTTCCCGCGACCAAGCCTGTCGCGGTGGATCCCGCTCCTGGAATTGCCGCTTCCGCTGTTCCCAAGCCCGCGCAACCCTTAAAGCCAGCCGAACCGGGCCTTGCCGCGGCCAAACTACCCAAGGTGCGTAGCATTGACGATGTGGCGCAGCGGGTTACCGCCAAAAAAGGGGATCCCGAAGATCAGGATATTTCCGACTGGCTCATGGCCGATGACCTGGAAAGTTTAACGGACACGCGTACCATTCAAATAACGTCCACGCAGCAGATGGAGTTACTGAATGCCGCCGATGACACCGTGAACGAAACGGGTAACATGAGCGACAGCAAAGCCGCGAACAAAAAAGAAAAAGTTTACGGCAAACTCCCTCCCGTGCCCAAGCCGGCCAATGCGGCTAAAGATAGCCGTGAAGCGGCTGCTGAGGCCCTGCGTAAAATGATGAAAAATCGTTGATTATTTCCACCCGCGAGGAATGATCTTTGAGTGCCAAAAATCGCTTGCCAGCGGCCACTCCCCCTGCATCAGCGACCCGTTTGTTGGGCGTCGCGTTTGACGCTCGGGATGGCCACAAACGCCTGACACGCGGAGAAAGTTTTACCCTGGTGGGGGGGTCCGAGGAAACTCACGCCACCATGCAAGAAGCCACGATTAAACTGACCGAAAAGTTGTCGGATCGGGGGAAACGTCTGGCCGACGCTAGTCCCGCCGAAATTTGTGATATTTTGCACGATGTGTTAAAGTAATTTAGACTCTCCGCCGGAGTATTCTTTTTTCCTTAGGGATGCTCTCAGGTAAAAATCAGCCAGAAACGCGGTATTCGCCCCAAGAAACCTATGCCGCCACGGAATACCCGGTGGTAAGGTGAGTGGTATGGATGGGAAAAAATACTTCTCTAGGCTGAAACAACTCCGTACCCGCTTGAGTATTTCTATTTGTACTTCGCGCGTGGAATCATGCCTGAATTGGGCGAAAACAGCGATCTGCTTCGATTGGTCGAACAATGCCTGGCAGGGAATTCCCTGGCTGTCAGAGACTTCGTTTCCAAGTATCAGGGGCCGATCTTTGGGCTGTGCTATCGCATGCTCACCCATCGTCAGGATGCCGAGGACATGACCCAGGAAACCCTGGTGCGGGCCATTCGGGCCTTACACCAGTGGGACCGGACCCGCGACATATTACCTTGGTTATTTTCCATTGCGGGTAACCGCTGCCGAAGTTTATTGACCAAACGCAAGAACCGCTCCGTGCGGGAATTGCCGATAGAGCAAGTGGCGGCCGAACCCGATCGCGAGGATGCCGCCCGCAATCTGGGCGAAGAGCTGGACCGCTCTTTGGCTTTGGTTCGGCCGGAATTTCGCCAAGCGTTTTTGCTCTTTCATGAGCAAGAACTTAGCTATGCCCAGATTGGCGAGATATTGGATTGTCCGTTGGGAACGGTCAAAACTTGGATACATCGGGCACGGAAGGAAATCATCGAGGATTTACGAAAACGGGATGTATTGACCGAGGCGAATTATGCAGTGCGTCGAGTTTGAACAATTGTGGAATGAGGCGTTGGACAATCGGGGTAATCCGCGCGAATTGGCGTCTTTGCAATCCCACGCGACGCTTTGTCCCGCTTGTGCCGAATTACTTTTAGGTAGTGACGCGATCTTAACCGTCTTTTCGCGGAGGACCGCTTCCCCGACCTCTCGTCCGGTCTTAACCGCTCCGGTTGCCTTTACAGAACGGGCATTGGACGCTTGGTTATTGGCGGAACAGACCGCCAGCGCCGAAGCTCCCGCGGACACCTTCCCCCTGTGCGATTTGGTTACCCAACATGGTTCGGTCGGCGGTTCCCCGGTCATGCCTATGGCGGCGACTATCTCTCGCCCGCGGCGTCATCGGTGGGTCGCCGGCTGGTGGGTAGCGGGGGGAACGATCGCCGCGGCCCTAGCCGCTGTGGCGGCATTTAGTATCCCCACGGGTAATCCGGATCGCGTGGCAGACCATCCAACTCCCGCGCTCGTTACCGTACAGCCATCTCATCAACCGTTGCATCCTCTGGACAAACCGCGGCCAAACGGGCTGGAGCAACCCTCCCCACATTCCCCGGTCGCTCCGGTTCCACCTCTGGTAAGCGCCACACCAGCGACCGATCCCACCGACTCTCCCGGCGGAAATCGGCACCCTTCTCAACTTACGTGGTCCAGCAGTCTTGCCCTGAGCGGGCGTTTACAACCCCAACGTGTGACTTGGGTCGGTTATGAAATGGCCGACCGTATCAAACCCGTGACAAATGGCATGTCGGCGGCTATCGATAGCCTTAAAAAGCCGTTGGGCAAATCGAACGAAATGCACATGTCCCCCGATCTAGATCAACGCCCCCAGGGCTGGAACCTGAATCGATCGGGATTGGCCGATTTTGCCTAAACCCGGATTATATTTATTTTTCCCGGCGGATAACAATCAACGATAAATCGTGCCGGGCGATATTATATTCTCCAGAGCGCAGATTCCCCTGGATTCTTTCCAAGGTTTGCTGGGCGGTGCGGCGGGAATCGACCGTCGGGGCCACATTTCTCAGTAGTTCCGCCAGTTGCAGTGGTTGGCCGTTGTTTCGTGTCACATCCGCCAGCCCTCGATTAAAGCCTAATAGCATCTCGCCCGGCAAAATCAATTGCCGTTGACGTCCCGTTATTAGCTCTTGGCCTATACCCAGGGGTGTCAGCGGTTGCAACAAATTCTGCGGAGGCGCGAGTTCCGCGGATTTGCCGCGCGACTCGGCGTTAGTCAACAACTGCCGATCGATGAGGGTGCTGTCCGGGGGAGACAACTTTGTCGCCAGGGGCCTGCCGGACCAGGTTATTTCGCATTCGCCGGTGCGGGGATCAACAAAGACGAGCAGCGCGCCGGCCCAGTGGTTACCCGCGGACAACCCCAAGAGTGTGTGGTGGCAACGCGCGAGGATTTGCTCGATATTTTCCCGGGGACACCCTTGTTCCAGTTCATACCGCAACATGCCGCGCAGGCTCGCGGCTGTCATCGCCCCCGCCAGGCCTCCTTCGCAGGCGTCCCCCAGCCAGACGGCCAGGCGGCCATCGGGCAGCAACAACCAATCATGAAACGCCCCGCCGATGGGGCCAGCTTGCTCGCTGTGCCCCGCGATGTCCCAACCCGGGACCATTGGCGAAGTCTCGGGGCCGGCGGGGAGCGCGTCGCTGGCGGAATGTTGCCAGACGGCGCGTTCCGCCTGGATGGATGCGTGATCCTGCAACAACGCCGACCGTTCCAGTTCCGCGGCGATGCGCCCCGCGATGATTTCGCACAGGTTGGTTTGCTCGTCCGAAAAATCCCGCGCGTTGTCGGCAAAAACCCACAATGTTCCCAGCGGCACGGTCGGGCTAGAAATAGGCACGCAGACCGCCGCGGCGCATTCCTCGGGCACATTCCAGCGGGTGTGGATTCCCGGGCTATCGATCACCACGGCATGGCCTAAAAGCGCCTCCAAATCGGCCAAGGCTCCGGCCAGCGGTCGAGCCGGTTGGACGCAGCGCTCGGGCGGGAGTCCCCAAGCGCTGCGCAACCGCAACTCGGTGGTGGCGTCATCCAACAGATAAAAGGCGGCAGCCCGGCAACCCAACGCCCGCGCCAACGACTGCAACAGCGATTGCAGCCGCGTGGCAAGCTGGGCGGAATCAGGGGAGCGGGCCACAACGGGGATCGCGGTCGCCAATTCGGCCTCGCGTTCCCATAGCGCCGTGCGCAATTCCCATTCGCGCCGCAATTGTCTGAGGAGACATTCGGCCAGCTTTTCGGCGGACTCTAATGGCATGCGCTTGCGCAAATCGTCCAGCGACGCCGCGTGATCCAGATCAATGCGCAGATACCCGGAAGCCGGATCAACGCCGGGGCACACCTCGGCGGACCACAACAGCTCAACCGTTGGTTTTAACTCTGCCACATAACGGAGCGACCAGCCGGTCACCTGGGAAAATGTGCGACACAATTCCCCGAGACCCGGCAGCTCCGCAAACGCGGGAACTTGCGGGGGCGGTTCCAATAAAGCCAGTTGCAATGCGGGCGAAGCGACGCGCGTCACGGTTTTCTGCTTTGCGATTCAAGGGCGAGCCGAAACCCAATCCTTGGAGTCAGAAACCGCGGCAAATTCACGCAACTTCCGGGTTAGCCTGCTTCCGCCCGCGGGCGAGACAACAGTTGGAGACTTTTTGCGTAAACGGCGTATTTTCGCTAGCATTCCTAGCTAGCGTAAAAAACATCGGCAAAGAGTTTGCCTGATCATCAACAATAACCTAGATTTTCTGTTTTGCGTAAAAACAGCAGATTGCCCAGTTGTTAAATTGGGCACGATCACAACGTTTAACCGTAATGAATACGCTTTCTAGCTAAATCCAGCGCGGCCCGCCGCATGTAAAGGGAGAAATAATTAGCGAATAGACTGATTCCTTACACGGTTATTTTCCCCTCCAACACCAGACCAACCATAATCCCCAACCGGCGAGTTGCAGCACCCCGCCGATTGGCGTGATCGCCCCCAGCCAGCGGATATTGCTCAGGGATAAAATCAGCAAACTGCCGCTAAAAATTAGGCTACCCATCACAAAGCAAACGGCAATCGCTATCGCCCAACCATCCGAGCGGGAAACTGAATCCCTTGCGAACGCATCCTTTCCCGATCCTAAAATACCTAACATCAAGCCGAATAGAATCAGGCCCAGGGCGTGGTACATCAGGTAACGAACGGCGGTTTCAAATGTATCCACCCGTCCGTTGGCGATGAGTAATTCCTGCCAACCATGCGCCCCAAAGGCACCGAGTCCAACAGCCAATCCAGCCAGAATAATTCCACAGCATACGGTAACTTTGGCGATCATGGGGAGGTGAGGGGTTAGGGGCGAGGGACTGGAGACGAAGGGCGAGGGATGGGAGGCGGGAGACGGAAGGCGAGGGGCAGGAGGCGGTAAGATACAATTTGACTGCAAAACAATTCTTAATTCTTCATTTTTAATTCCTAATTTACCAAAAAAATCCCCGCGCTGGATGGCTCCAACGCGGGGACGTGGGGGGTGTTTTTGATCGGGGCTAAAAATTTGTTTTAGCCCCCATGATGATCGGGCTAGGGCGTCGAAGGAGCACCGATCAATTTTTCCTCTTCTTCCTCTTGGATAATGATCCGCGGCGTCACCATCAGCATCAGGCTTTGGGTGGACCGGGCGATACTGACGTTCTTGAACAGGCGGTTGATGTAGGGGATTTTGCTAAGGATCGGAATCCCCAACTCGTCGCGTCCTTCCGCCAGGCGTTTGATCCCGCCCAAGAGCACCGTCCCGCCGTCGGGCACGCTGACCGTGGTAGTCACCGTCACAAACGAGAACGTGGGGAGCTGCACGGTGGTGCCTTCCTCAAATTCGGCCTTTTCAGAGGTTTTAGCCTTGCTGTCGTCCGAGCCGCTGGATGAATCGCTGGATTTGGTCGTGGAGGTCTTGGAACCCTCGAACGTAAATTCTTCGACATCGCCGATCTGGCTAAAGAACGGCACCACGGTCAAGCGGACAAACCGACGGTCATTGCTGACCACCGCCTGGACCGTCAGTGACGTCCCTTCGCTGAGGACCACAATCACCGGTTGTTGGGCGGCGGCAAAGTCCCCCACCACCGGAATCACGCTGGTCACAAAGGGACGCTGCGAAGTGTCTGAGATGAACGCCGACTGACCATTAAACAGCGTCACTTTGGGAGCTTGCAGGATATTACTGCGGGTGTCGCTGACCGCGGCCTGGATCAAAAAGAACGCTTCGATATCGCTCAAGATCGCAAAGCCAAAGCTTCCCGCCGTCGCCGGGTCAAAGGTGATCCCCGCGACCGGCGGCTGCTGCGTCGCATTAAAGCTGCCTTGAGTGAAGGGAATATTGAGGGTCGGCGTCGGCTGGCCGGTCGACCCCAACCCAATAACCGAGCTTGGCCCGATATCGCTATTCAGTCCGGCAAAGGTTACGTTGTCATCAATCGTAAAGTCAAAGTCCACGCCGATCCGTTCAAAGAAATTGTCCGACAGCGTGATAAACCGGACTTCGATCGTGACTTGCAGATCTTGCAACCGACGCAACTGTTGCAGCAGATCGGCGATCTTTTCGTGAACTTCCTGGGTGTTGCTCACCACCAGGGTCAAGTTGGTTTCAAACGGGGCGATCCCCCCCTGGCCGCCGTTTTCCTTCCAGCTATCAGGCTGAACGGTCGTGGTGATCAGTTCAATCAGCGCGTCAAAGTCGGCCTGCGCGCCACCACCCATGCCACCGGGGCCAAAATTCATCGGCTGCATAAAGCCGGTGGCCGGCGGGCCGTTATTTAGGCCGTTATTGTTAAAGGCGTTCTGCTGGATTTGGGCGAGTGTCGAAGGGTGCATCATGGCGTTGGCGGTGTTGCCATCGCCGGCGGCCGCGACCGAGAGCGGGGCGGGTGGGGCAAACCCCGGCAAACTGCGACGACTGCGGTTGGCTTGTTCGTACGCGGTATCCAATCCTCCCACCAATCCCTCGCGTCCCGTGGGAACAAAGTTGGGGATGGGAATGACCAAATCCGCCACGGGGTAACTTTTGGAATAAACCTGCCCGCGGGTCTTTTCCAGACTGGTGATCAGGAGCACGTCGTTTTTGATCACGTAGCCCATCTTGATGGGAGACAAGATCAAATCGAGCGCGCTGACCAGACGGATCTCGTTATTCACCTTTAGCGTTACCGGCTCGTCGCTGGTGACGCCCTCGGCGGCCATACCCTGGGGGTCCAGGTGAATATTGATGTTGGCCGTTTTCTCCAGGTATTCAATGACTGACCGCAACGGCGTTTGTTCAAACTTCATCAGGATCGGCGTATTCAGCTTTTGCTGAATTTCTCGTTCCCGGGGACTGCGGTTTTCGCCGATTTCCTGGTTAAATTTAGTCCGAATATCCGTGAGCTGACGCCATTTGGCTTCGTCGGGATATTTGATCTCGCCGCTAAAGGGAATAGCGCCGATTTCTTGGCTGGCAAACTCCTCAAAAATCGCCCGTTCCTTTTCGTCCCGAATACTTTTCATTAAATCCAACCGCCGCAGCATTTTGGCTTGATTGACCAGTTGTTGCGTGATCAGTTCATCCGGGGCGATCTCTTGGGCTTTCTTGGCCGTGACCTCGGCCTCGGCAAAGCGGTGCTCGTCGATCAGTTTATTAAATTCATCCACCAATAGCACCAGCTTTTCATCGATCTGAATCTTGCGATCGCGCTGGGCGTCCACCGCGTCACGCACGGCTTGGTTCTTTTCGTCCAAGGCCAACTGGGCTTTATTGTTCTCTAAAAACTGCTTGGCCTGCGTCAGGCTGAGGTCCAAGCGGGCTTGAATTTGATCCTTGGTCACCTGGTCCAAACCCGGAGCCGCAGCGTACTTGGCCTTGGCTTCTTCCAGGATTTCAATCGCCCGTTTGGGATCGCGCTTTTCCTCCCACAATTTGCGGGATTCGGTTTGCACGCGGGAGATATCGGCCGAGACTTGTTTGATCAGGATTTGCTGGCTGTTTTCCGCCCCGGTCAAGGTTCCCACGCCGGGCGTGGGGGTCCCCAACGCCGGTCGCGACAGCATTTGCAAGTGGTCCTGTAACCGCGAGCGGGTGTTGGCGTCCAGCTCGTTTTGATACTGATACGCTTCGCGGAACAGCCGCAAGGCCTGATCCGCCTGGCCCGCCTGCAGGGCTTGTTCCCCTTGTTGAATTAACTGCATTCCCTGGCCAGAAGTCGGTTCGGTCGCTTGGGCGGGAATAGCCCCGCGCTGCGGACTGGACAATGTTCCCTGTTGCGGCGTTCCCGGCGGCAGCGTTTCTGGCCGGGGCGATTGCGCGCCAATCGGCGCAGTGCCGGCGTTTAACTGTCCCGGCAAGGGAGCCAGCGTTGCCGGAGCGTTGTAAGTCGCCGGTTGGACACGCGTGGGATCATTAAGGCCGCTGTAGATGGATTGGGTCACGGGTCCGCCGGGGGCCGTTTGAAATCCTCCCGCGTTTTGCACGCCAGGAGTCCCGGCGGGCACGCGCGGCGGTGTATTGGCGGCCGCTAGCGGCTGCATGTTGATCGTGTCATACGGCAACGTCCGGGGAGCGGTCAAACCGTTGTTGGACGTTCCTGACGGAGTCGATCCCGCTGGTTGGCCGGCAACCCCGCCAATGCCATCGGTGGTGTACGCGCTCCCCCCGGTCGGCGGCATTTGCCCCGTGGCGGCGGGATTTATCGGTTGTGGAGCAACACCCACCACCGGCTGGCTGGGGGTGCGATTCAAAAACGGATCGCGAGGGGATTCTTTTCCCATGCCCAGGAATCCGGTTTTGACTGGATCACTGGCATTGACGGGAGTTTGTCGTTTGGCCAGTTCATCCCGTAATTTTTTGGGGGTATCGCCAAAGTGGAGCGCGGAATACTGGGGATTGAGCCGTTCGGCCCGATCGAGGTAGGATTCGGCCGTTTGATAATTTCCGGCATCCAGGGCCTTGCGGGCCTGTTTGAGCAATTCGTCGGCTTCGCGACGAGAGTCACCGGTTTGCGTGGGGATGGCCCGCGCTGTTTGCATCAGTGGCGTCGTCGCGGGCCCGGCGGCGGCGACCGTCAAAGAGCTTAGGCCCGCCATGGCCAGGCTCAGCGCGAACGAGAAAGTGGTCGTTTTCAAACCAGGTTCTCCCTTTGAGGAAACAGGAACTCTCGAGTGTTCCAAATTGAAATAAATTTCACGGGACAGTTTCGGAATTCAGTCATCCATGACCGTCCGAAAAATCCCGATTCACGTGCACGAAACAAGATGAGGGCGAGATAATCCCCGGAGGATTAAGCCCCGTCAAGGGCAGTTTGCCGGGAGTGCCCAAAGAAATGATGAAATTCGAGAAGAAATTACGCTAGCAAGGGTGGGGTGGAGTTTGGTTTTTGGTATTTAGTTTTTGGTGGCTGATACTTAGAGGAACGGAGTTAGTTTTAGGAGGCCGGTAATTGGTACTTCCCACTACCCACTACCCACTCTCCACCACTCACTATCCACTATTCCTCATTGCCCGATTCCAGCACGGCCAGGAACGCCTTTTGCGGGATATCCACGCTGCCGATTGATTTCATCCGCTTTTTCCCTTCGCGCTGCTTGGCCCATAACTTGCGCTTGCGGGTGATATCGCCGCCGTAACATTTGGCGGTGACGTTTTTGCGCATGGCGCTAATGGTTTCGCGGGCAATAACCCGCGTGCCAATGGCCGCCTGAATGGCGATCTCGAACATGTGGCGGTCGATCTCGCCGCGCAGTTTTTTGACAATGGCCCGCCCCCGGCGTTCGGCGTCGCGGCGGTCGCAAATAATCGAAAGCGCGTCGACTTTTTTGCCACCGACCAATATATCCAACCGCACCAAGTCCGCCTCAAAGTAGCCCAGCATCTCGTAATCCATGGTGGCATAACCGCGGGAGACGCTTTTGAGTTTGTCATGCAGGTCGTAGATCACTTCCGCCAGGGGAAGATCAAACGTCAACATGGCACGAATGGGGCTTAGGTATTCCGTCTTCACATAGTGACCCCGGCGATCGGTGCAAAGCTGCATCACCGGGCCAATGACTTCGCTGGGGAGCAAAAAGTTGACCCGCACAATGGGCTGGCGAAATTCCTCAATCTGCCCCGCCTCCGGCACATCCTGGGGATTATGGATCGACAGGGTTTCCCCCGTTTTAGTCACAATTTCATACGTGACATTGGGGGCCGTCTGCACCAAGTCGAGGTCCGACTCGCGCTCCAGCCGCTGCTGGATGATTTCCATGTGCAGCAGACCGAGGAATCCGCATCGAAAACCAAAGCCCAGGGCATCGCTGGTTTCGGGTGAAAATTCAAAGCTGGGGTCGTTGATCGACAGCTTGGTCAGGGAATCGCGGAGGTCTTCGTAGCTTTCGCCATCCGAGGGATACAACCCGCAATAGACCATCCGTTGCGGCGGACGATAGCCGGGCAGCGGCTCCGCCCCCTTGTCGCCGGGAATCGTTACTGTATCGCCAATGCTGACTTCTTGGACGGATTTGATATTACAGATCAAATAACCCACCTGTCCGGCGTTGAGCGACTGGCACGCGCGGCGTTCGGGGACAAACTGGCCTAACTCCAGCACTTCATGGGTGGTCTCGGCCCGGAGCAGGCGGATTTTTTGCCCTTTGGTGACGGTCCCCTGCATGATCCGGATATAGATGATCGCCCCGCGAAAATCATCATAATGGCTGTCAAACACCATTGCTTGCAACGTGGCCGCGGGGTCTCCCTGCGGCGGGGGAACACGTTCCAAAATGGCTTCGAGCAACTCTGGCACGCCTACGCCAGTCTTGCCGGAACAGGCCAGGACTTGCGCGGGATCAATGGCCAGGGATTGTTCGATCTCGGCTTTGACCTCTTCGGGACGGGCGTTTTTGAGGTCGATTTTATTTAGGACCGGCACAATCGCCAGATTGTGCTCGAGCGCGGCGTAAGCGTTGGCCACGGTTTGGGCCTCGACCCCCTGAAACGCGTCGACCAAGAGGATCGCCCCTTCGCAGCACGCCAGGGATCGCGAGACTTCGTAGTGAAAATCGACATGCCCTGGCGTATCGACCAGATTCAGTTCGTACCGCTGGCCCTGGTGCTGGTAGGTCATGCAGACCGCGCGGGCCTTGATGGTAATGCCGCGCATCCGCTCCAGTTCCATGTCGTCCAGCAATTGCTCGCGCATTTCCCTTTTTTCGACCGTTCCCGTTTGCTCGATCAGCCGGTCGGCGAGCGTGCTTTTGCCATGGTCGATATGGGCAATGATCGAAAAATTGCGGATAAAGCGGGGATCCATGAAACGCCCAGCCGGGGTGTGACAAATAGTAAAAACGCATGCCCGGGAGGGCGTTACTTCTTGAATCGCCGCTTGGCGTGACGGATGGACAATTTGATGATTCGGGCCAGGGCGTGTGCCTCGTCCCGCAAATCTTGCAATTTTTCGGCGGATAAAATTTGCGAGTCAATCACCAGATCGCACCACAGTTGCACCTGATCCAGATCCTGCAATGCCAGGGTCAATCGGTGAATAAATAACAACTGCCCCCGGACATAAGTCAAGGTGCTAATTTTGGCGGCCATCCGCGTTCCATTGCGCAAAATCCGTCTCCCCAGCTCGCGGGCGTCCAGCGTCCGGGGGAGTTCGCGGCTCTTTAAAATGATGTGTAAGGCAAATTCCTTGCTCCGCTCTTGGAGGCTTTTTAGTTTCATGATGGTTCACCAGGGAATAGGGGGCCGAATTTGCCAAGCGCGGGCGATTCTGCCATGACAGCCGCTTGCGCCGCGCACAATCATTATTGTGCGATAATTCCGGCTTTTTGGCTAGCCATGCGGGCCACGCCCGCCGCCCCAATATAGCCCGCGTCGCTCCCCAAGAGGGCATAATCAATCACGGATAAACGGGCCTGCACGGGCATGGCGCGGCGGTGGATTTCCCTGCGCACCCGGTCCAAAAACTCTCGCCCCACGGGGTTTTCGTACCCGCCAAACGTCATCGCCCCGCCAATCAGCAAAATCTCGGGATCCACCACGTGCAGCAAGTTTGTCACGCCAATGCCCAAATAGCGGGCCGTGCTTAAAATTTGTTCCCAGGCAAATTCGTCCCCCGCCTCCGCCGCCTGGGCCAGATCCAGCGTGCTAAGATCCGCCCCGGATTGAAATTTTTCCTGCAGCAGACTGGGCCTTCCCACGCCCAGTTCCTCGAGCATCCGTTTTTTTACGGCGGTGGCGCTGCAGTAGGCTTCCAAGTGCCCGCGCTGTCCACAGCCGCACAACCGGGCGTCGTCATGCGCGTCAATGATCATGTGCCCGACCTCGGCGCCAAAGTCGTGCGCTCCGGGGATAATATGCCCGTCGATGACAATTCCTCCCCCCACGCCCGTCCCCAGGGTGATCATCACCAGGCTGGATTGGACTTTTCCCGCGCCAATCCAAAATTCGCCATAAGAAGCCGCGTTGGCGTCATTAGCCAGGACAATCGGCAACCCGGTCAGTTCCCCCAGGGTCTGGCATACGGGGACATTTTCCCACGTGGGCAGGTTATGCGCGGCAATTAGTTTACCCTGTTTCACCTGGATCATGCCGGGAATTCCCACGCCCACGGCGGCCACCTTGTCCCTGGGGCAGTCGATTCCTGTCAGCAACTGCGTGATCGCCTGCGCCAATCGCTGCATCACCGGCACAAAGCCCTCGCGCGGAGTGGTCGGTATGCTGTGATACGCCAATGTCTGACCATGGTCATCCACCAGGCCGATTTTGATCCCCGTGCCGCCAATATCCACGCCCAGATATAAGGGAGTGACAGCCTGGGCCACGGTGGTATGCGGTACCTTGTCGGACATGGTGGAATTTATGGGAAGCGCAAAGTTAAGATAAGGTTGCAAAAATTAGTCGTAGGGCGCTAGCCCACGGTTTGAGCAGGTAAAAAAACGGGTGCAAGCGTCCAGCGGCTGATTAGCCGATTCGCTCCTTGCCTATCCAGGGAATGAGGGGGGCGGGGACGGTAATGCTGCCATCGGCGTTTTGGTAATTTTCCAGAATGGCAATGATGGCCCGGCTAATGGCCACCGCGGTGCCGTTTAGGGTGTGGACGTAGTGGGTCCCTTTTTCCCCTTTTTTGCGATAGCGAATATTCAGCCGCCGGGCCTGATAGTCGGTGCAATTGCTGGTGCTGGTGACCTCGCCATATTCACCCGCCGCGCCGCGGCCGGGCATCCAGGCTTCGAGGTCGAATTTGCGATAAGCCGGCCCCCCCAGGTCCCCGGTGGCTGTATCGACCACGCGGTAAGGGATGCCCAGCCCTTCAAAAATTTCACATTCGAGCTGGCAGAGTTGTTGGTGGAGCTGTTCGCTTTGTTCGGGCGTGGCGTAAGCAAACATCTCGACTTTGGTGAATTGATGCACGCGGTACAGGCCCTTGGACTGGCGGCCCGCGGCTCCCGCCTCGGTCCGGTAACAGTGGCTAATGCCGCAAAGCTTGATGGGCAATTGCTCTTCCTCCAGGATTTGGCCGCTGTACATCCCTCCGAGGGTGATTTCGGCTGTGGCCACCAAATTCAGGTCGCTTTCGGCAATAGAGTAAATTTGTGTTTCTGGCCCACGAGGAATAAACCCCGTCCCGTGAAGGATTTCGGTCTTGGCTAGATCGGGTGTAATGACCGGCGTAAAGCCATGCCGCAACAGCAATTGCACCGCGTATTGTTGCAGCGCCAGTTCCAACAGCACCGCTTCGTTCTTTAAAAAGTAAAAGCCGCTCCCCGCCACCCGCGCTCCCGCCTCAAAATCCAGCAGTTGCAGGTTCTGGCCCAGTTGCACATGATCCAACGGCTGAAACGCAAACGTGCGGGGTTGCTGCGGGCCATGCCGCAATTCCAGGTTGGCCTGGTCGTCATTGCCAATCGGGGCCTGGGGATGCGAGAGATTGGGTATTAACCGCAAAATAGCGTCCGCCTGCTCGGTCAGTTGGTCCAACTCTGCCTGGGCGGCCGTGTGTTGTTCGCGGAGTTGGCGGCCTTGTTCCTTACGGGCCTCTCGTTCGGCGGGATCCTTGGTCGCGCCGATGGATTTACTTACTTCGTTTGCCTGGCGGTTGAGATCATCCAGCTTTTGTTGCTGTTGCTTGCGGGCTTGCTCCAATTGCACGAATTGCTCCACTGCCGCCGGGCTATTGCGCAGGCGGCAGTTTTCGGAGACCAAAGCGGCGTTTTCAACGATAAATTTGCGATCCAGCATGGCGTAAAGGGGGCAAAATGTGAACTAAACAATCAATAAAAAATTTGATGGTACCGAAAGAAGAACCATAAAAAATAGGGGGCTAAACGTTACCCTTGCCGGCGGGACGGGGTAATTTTGCAAATTCCTCCCACAGTGCCGCGCTGGCTCGAATGCCGCGATGATAATCGGCCAGGCTAAATTTTTCATTCGGGCTGTGCATGTTGTCGTCATTTTGTCCCCAGCCTAACAGCAACGTATCCACCCCTAAAATCTCTTTGAAATCACCCACGATGGGGATGGAGCCCCCTTCGCGAATGAAGACCGGCGCCCGGCCAAATCCCTGCTCAATGGCCCGCTGGGCACAGGCCACATAAGGGCTATCCAAAGAGACCAAAACGCCCGGCGCGCCATGAAAATCCGTCAGTTCCCAGGTAATTCCCGCCGGAATCTGCTCGGCAATCCATTCCCGTAAACTGGCGGAAAGCGCGTGCGGATCCTGTCGCGGTACCAAGCGAAAGCTAAATTTAGCACTCGCCCGCGCGGGAAGGACTGTTTTTGCCCCTTCCCCTTGATATCCGCTGGTCAAGCCATTGATATCGCATGTGGGCCTGGCCCAACGCCGTTCCAGGGTGGTATATCCAGCTTCGCCAAACGCCCCAGACACCCCCACTTGTTCAAAAAAAGCTTGGTCCGTAAAAGGCAATTGGGCGTATTCCTGGCGTTCCCGGTCGGTCAGGGGGACCACGGCGTCATAAAAGCCCGGAATCGCCACCCGACCGTGGCTATCGTGCAAATTCCCTAGGATTTTGACAAGCACATTGGCCGGATTGGTAACTCCTCCCCCAAATGTCCCCGAATGCAAATCCTGCCGAGGCCCCGTGAGAGTCAATTCATAATAGGCGATTCCCCGCAGCCCATAAGTAATCGCGGGAAGGTCCGGGGCAAATTGGCTGGTATCGCTAATGACGGCGACATCGCAGGCCAATTCCGAGGCGTGCCGCTGTAAAAATGGGACTAGATTGGGGCTGCCAATTTCCTCTTCCCCTTCGATTAAAAAGATTAAGTTTACCGGCGGCGCGCCCGCCGTGCGGGTCCAGGAGGCGGCGCTTTGGACATGGGTCAAAAACTGTCCCTTGTCATCGGTCGCGCCCCGCGCAAAAAGGTTCCCCTGACGCACCGTCGGCTCAAATGGGGGGGAAATCCATTGCCCTAAGGGATCGGGAGGTTGGACATCATAATGGCCATAAACCAGTACGGTAATCGCCCCGTCGACCGCGGGAGTGCGGGCCAGTACAATAGGGTGGCCAGGGGTGGCGTGAATGGCCGATTGATACCCTAAATCCCTAAAATAACCGTGCAGCCAGTCGGCGGCCCGTTGGATATCCGGCGCGTGGGCGGAAATTGCGCTCACACTGGGGATACGCAACAGTTCGCACAGATCGGCTTCGGCCCGGGGGGCATGTTGGCTAAGATCGGTTTGGATCGCGAGCATTATGTTTTGCATGTTTGTCAAGTAAAGCCCTCGGAGCCAGAAGTCGGGATTTTTTGAAGGGCAAAGCAAATCTGGCCGGTTTGCCACGTTTGCCGCTTTTCGGGCATCCCGCAGTTGACCTATAATACTATAAAATTGTTAAATTGGTTAGTTAAACTTTGATCGGTGATTTACCATGGAACCCCGGCAAATCCACGATGACGAGGGCTTTTCCCAGGCGGGCACGGCAGTCGCCGACGCCCCCCCCGCAGAGACCATCGTCCGTCCGACTAAACTGCCACGAAAAGAGCGGGATCGGCCGCAGCGCCAACCGCGCTATCATGTTATTTTGTGGAATGACGAAGAGCATACTTTTGAGTACGTCATTAAAATGCTGCAGGAATTATTTGGCCACCCCCCGGAAAAAGGTTATCAATTGGCGGAAGAGGTCGACACCAAAGGGAAAGTGATCGTCCTGACCACAACCAAGGAACATGCCGAACTAAAACGCGATCAAATTCACGCTTATGGCAAGGACGACGCCATCCAAGCCTGCCAGGGGTCCATGTCGGCCAGTATCGAACCAGAAACGGGTTAATTTTCCCAGAGAAGGCGTTTATAGTCCCGATGCTTAGTGCCGATCACCCATCCGCCACTCCCCGCCTGCGCACGGTCACCCTGGGTTGCAAAGTCAACCAGTACGAGACCGAATTGGTCCGCCAGGGATTTATCGACGCCGGATATATCGACGCGGTCGACGACCAATTCGCCGATCTTTGCCTGGTCAATACCTGCACCGTCACGCATGAAGGGGATTCTAAAAGCCGCCAAACGATCCGCCAATTGGCCAAACAAAATCCCCACTCCCGAATCGTGGTCATGGGTTGCTACGCCACGCGCGCCCCGGACGAAGTAGCGGCCCTGCCCAATGTCGTGCAAGTGATCACGGATAAGCGAGAGCTGCCGGATCTGCTGGGCCGGTGGGGAGTCGCGGAATTGCCTGGTGGAATTCAGACTTTTTCCCACCATCAGCGGGCTTTTATCAAGGTGCAAGATGGCTGCCTGTTACGCTGCACCTTTTGCATTATTCCCCAAGTTCGTCCCCATGTTATTAGCCGTCCGCCGGAAAGCATTTTGTCAGAGGTGCGGGGACTATTGGCCGCGGGATATCATGAATTTGTGCTGACCGGCATCCACCTGGGGCATTATGGCGTCGAACAAAATGCCGGCAAACCAAAGTCGGAATGGCTGCGGCTTTCTCGGCTATTGCGACAACTTATGGAACTTGACGCGGATCTGCGCATCCGTCTGAGCAGTATCGAATGCACGGAAGTTACGCGCGAATTGATCGATGTATGCGCGGCAAATCCCGTCCGAATCGCTCCGCATTTTCATATTTGTCTGCAAAGTGGTTCCGCCCAGGTCCTCAGGCGCATGGGGCGTCGCTGGGGTCCCGAACGCTTTATCGCCCGTTGTCAGATGCTCCAGCGGGCAATTGATCTGCCCGCGATTACCACGGATATTATCGTGGGTTTTCCCGGAGAAACCGACGCGGATTTTGAAGAGACCTTGGCGGTGGCCCGCGCGGTGGGTTTTGCCAAAATTCACGTTTTTCCCTATAGCCCCCGTCGCGGGACGATCGCGGCAAATTTTACCGATCAAGTGCCCGCGGCGGTCCGCCAAGAACGCGTGGAACGGCTGAATGCGCTGGATGCCGACTTGCGATCGGCTTACCTGGCGAAACTGCGGGGCCATCAACTACGCGTCCTGGTGGAACAACCCGTTTCTGGCCGTCCCGGCTGGGTGTACGGCACGAGTTGCCGATACGCCGTGGTGGAGTGCCCCGGCAACATATCCAGCCAAAAGCAGTTTTTGGATGTGATTGCAAAAGGTATCCAGGGGAGCCGGCTGCAGGGGGATGTAACATAGTCTAAGGGCTGTCATTGCTTTGCTGAAAATTCCCCTGGCTGTTACGACCAGACAACCTGACAGGTGGCCTTGTTAAGTTATTTAGCAGAATCAAGACGCGTAAGACAACGTTGTTTTTTGACCTATGTTCTTATCAATAAAAAACTTAAGGCGAATAAACTCTTTTTGTTACAGGCCGCTATTTTCAGATATCTAAGATTTTCGCTCAATGCACCTTTTGTAGTTAGGTTGCAAAATATGTTTGCCTCATCAAATCCTAACCCTAAATTACCCAAATCGCCAAAATCGCTATTTGCGACCGTTCGCCACCCAAAAGAGGTTCTGGATACCCATTTCGGGTATTTTCCCATAAGCACCGTCCATAGCCGCTTGCTTGTGCCCAGCCTAACCGATACGCTCAATTCTCTTTGCTCATTTTTATAGCTTTCTGTCGCCATGCCCAACCTGCCCCAGCCTGATGATTGGCGTATTGTGATAACGGGTATCGGTTTGACCGCCCCTAATGGCAATTCCCTGGCTGAATTTCGCCAGGCTTTATTAAATGGCCGTTCCGGAGTTTCCCCGTACGAAATTCGCTATATAGGGGCGACCTTGGCGGGGATTTGTCATTTCGACGAACTGCGGTACCAAAAAAAGAAAGATTTGCGTCGCGGTACTCGCGCGGGAAGCATTGCCATTTATTGTGCCCAAGAGGCCTTGGCGGATAGCCGCATCAACTGGGAAAAGCTGGATAAATCGAGGGTAGGAGTCTATTTGGGGATCACGGAGCACGGTAATGTCGAAACCGAGACCGAGGTCTATAATTTATCACAATTCAACTATGACGTGAAATTTTGGACCCACCACCACAACCCCCGGACGGTGGCCAACAATCCCGCGGGCGAGGTGACGCTTAACCTGGGGATTACCGGACCGCACTATACGATCGGGGCGGCCTGCGCGGCGGGAAACGCCGGGCTGATCCAGGGGGCGCAGCAACTGCAATTAGGCGAAATTGACGTGGCGTTTGCGGGTGGGGTCTCGGAAAGTATCCACACTTTTGGTATCTTTGCTGGTTTCCAAAGCCAAGGGGCCTTGGCCAGCCATACCGATCCCGCCCAAGCCAGTCGACCGTTTGATTTGGCCCGGAACGGGATTGTGGTGGCGGAGGGGGGTTGTGTGTACCTGCTGGAGCGGTACCGTGACGCGCTTTCCCGCGGAGCCACCATATATGGCGAATTAGTGGGGTACGCGATCAATAGCGACGCGACCGATCCGGTCTTGCCCAATCCCCAACGGCAGGAAGAATGTGTGCGGGGGGCGTTGCGGCGGGCAAATTTGCGTCCGGAGCAGATCGACATTGTCAGCACGCATGCCACCGGCACGACGGCTGGCGACATCCATGAATGCCAGGCCCTGCGAAATGTGTTTGGTGAGAGCGAAAAAACCTGGATTAACAATACCAAAAGTTTTATCGGCCACGCGATGGGAGCGGCGGGAACCCTGGAGCTGGCTGGTAATTTGCCGTCATTTACTGATCGCCTGGTACACCCCACGATTAACGTCACGCAGCTTGATCCCGAATGTGCCCTCCCGGGGTTGGTCATAAATCAGCCGCGCGAGGTTCCCCAAGTGAATTACATCCTTAATAATTCGTTCGGCATGTTGGGAATCAACTCGGTGGTGATTATCAAGCGCTGGTCCTCCGACGTAAATTCGGGAACTTAGTACATTCCCCCCTGGATGGAAATCACTAGGACTTTATTCATTTTTTTTGACAAGTTACCCGCGAGTTTTTTTGGAGATTTCCGGCATGCAGGCCGCAGCGATACGCAACGTCATTTTGGAGATTTTGTCGGATATTGTGCCCGATGAAGACCTCAGCCAGCTAAACGATAGCGTCGCGTTTCGCGAGCAGATGGAACTGGACAGCATGGACTTTTTGGATATTGTGATGGAGCTGCGCAAGCGTTACCGCATCCAAATCCCCGAGGAGGATTACCCCCACCTGGCCACCATGGCGGGGACCGTCCAGTATTTGGAACCCCTGATGAAGGATATCTCCTAGTCCGTGGTTTCTCCCATCGGTTGTTCGATTACCAGGAGAGCGGATAGCCCCGTGGCTCCGTGAGTATGTACGATTGCCTGATTATTGGCGCGGGAATGTCGGGCTTGGCGGCGGGGATTCGGTGTGCGCATTTTGGCTTGCGGGTCGCGATTCTCGAGCGGCACACCACGATTGGCGGGCTAAATTCGTTTTATCGCCTAGCGGGCAGAAATTATGATGTCGGCCTGCACGCAGTGACAAATTTCACTCCCCGCGGCACAAAAAAAGGCCCCCTGGCCCGGTTGTTGCGACAACTGCGATTTTCCTGGGAAGATCTGGAACTTGCCCCGCAGTTAGGTTCCGCGATTGCCTTTCCCGATTGTCGCTTGCGCTTTTGTAATGATCCAGCTTTGCTGGTCGAAGAAGTCGCCCATGCCTTTCCCGGCGAAGTGGACGGCCTACGGCGCTTGATGGCGGATCTGCCCGACTATGACGATCTGCGCCCCGAGTTGTCCACCATCAGCGCGCGGGCCCGAGTGGCCGAGTATCTGCGCGACCCGCTGTTGCGGGAAATGCTTTTTTGCCCGCTGATGTACTATGGCTCGGCCCGGGCGCACGACATGGATTGGGGGCAATTTGCGATCATGTTTCGCAGCGTGCTGCTGGAGGGTTTTGCCCGCCCCCGGGATGGCGTGCGTGTTATCCTGAAACTGTTAACCCGCCGCTTTAAGGAATTGGGGGGGGAACTGCGGCTGCGCACGGGGGTGTCAAAAATCAACCTTGTGGAAAATCGCGTGGTCGGCGTGACGCTCGACGATGGGACGCAACTTTCCACAAAGATGGTGCTCTCGTCCGCTGGTTGGCACGAAACCGCGCGGCTGTGCGCGGATATTGGCGATGGCTCTCAAGTCGATACGCGGGACCATTCCCACCCATTGGCCGCCGGTCATCCGGGAGACTTGACATTCATCGAAAGCATCTCGGTCCTGGACTGCCAGCCCCGCGACCTGGGCTATAACGATACGATTGTCTTTTTTAATGATAGCCCGATCTTTGATTATGCCCGTCCATTGTCCGCTCTGGCCGATGTGCGCAGCGGGGTGATTTGCTCGCCCAACAACTATGCCTATGCCGAGGGAGACCTGCCGGAAGGAATCATGCGGATCACGGCCCTGGCAAACTTTGATCATTGGGCGTCGCTGGAACCGGCGGCTTATGCGGGGGCCAAACAAACCTGGTACGAGCAAATGGTCGCCAGCGCGGTCCGTTTTGTACCGGATTTTCGGCCCCGGGTGATCGCCACGGATATGTTCACGCCGACGACAATACGCCGCTTTACCGGCCATGACAATGGCGCGGTATATGGCCTGCCAGAAAAGCTGGCCAGCGGACAAACGCCGATCCCGGGACTTTATGTCTGCGGGACCGACCAAGGCTGGGTGGGGATCGTGGGGAGCATGGTCAGCGGCATCATGATGGCCAACCAATACGCGTTAGCGGCAAGTGGCTAAGGCTTTCTCGGCGAGCAAAGCTCGCCGGTACGTTTATCCTACTTTTTTTGCAGATATTCACCGACCGCCACCAAGCGGCAGCTTCCCACCAATTCTTCCGCTTCGGCGATACGCTGTTGGTCGGAGTCGGCTAGTCGGTTGAGGTATTCGTGCTCGCTGCGGTAATGCAGGTTTTTTCCACCCAAAAACGACTGGCTGGGAATGAGCAGCGTCACTTTGGTCGGTACGGTCCCCTCGGCGGCCAGGGCGGCGTTGACCTGCATCCGGGCAAAGGGGGGCCAACTACGTTTCAAAAGGGCGTTGAGCTGGGCCGAAAGGTCGCTGAACTCGCGATATTGGGCGGGGATGGCTTGCCCTCGCGGCGTAAAGGTTTGCACCTGATAGGTGATGTAGGGGCTTTGAAAGACGCGCTGCGGAACAGGATCCGCGTCCCCTTCGGCGTTAGCGGCGGAAGGAGCGGGGGTGTTTTCAAATTGGCCCGTCAGCAAAAATTTTCGCGCGGGATCGGTGGTTTTTTCCGCTAGCAGTTTAAGATCGACGCAAAATTTTTCCAATTGCGCCGGGGTGATTTCGGCTTTGACGCCTCGTTGTTTATCCAGCAAAATAATTCGCCCCAATCGCGGCGCGTAAAGCGTGATTTCCGAACCTTGTTCTTGAAAATCATAGATTTGCCCGCCGCGAAAAATTGTCAGGTTTTCGGCAAATGGTGTTTCGTCTTTTCCTTGGTAAACGCGCGAATCCACGCGAAAATCATCCGCCTGTGCGTAAACCGCCACGCCCAACCAAAGCGCGAACAGCAACAGACCGCGCCGCGGGGGGAACCAAGTTTGGGGAATCGCTGTCGACATAATTGCCGCCTGGAGGATAATAAAGGGGAGACAACCGGACGCGGGGCCGTCCGGGCCGCGCTGCAATGCCGGGCCAAACTGTACTAAGGGTCGATTGTTGACGTCAAGCACGTTTTTTTGCCAGCGCTGGCCCTGCGCGTGCTAGCACCATCGAGACAAGCGTTATCAGTCGGCGAGGCGCGCATGGTCCGCCGGCCCAGCTTATCACATTTGCCACTTTTCCATTCCCGCACATGTACCTCAAACGGATTTTGGTTACCGGCGGAGCGGGCTTTCTGGGTTCGCATTTGTGCGAACGGTTATTAGACCAGGGACATGATGTTATCTGTCTGGATAATTTTTTTACCAGCCAAAAGTCCAACGTCGCGCACCTGTTGCCACGGCCAAATTTTGAGCTCATCCGCCATGATATCACCATTCCCATCTGGCTAGAGGTCGACCAAATCTATAATCTGGCTTGCCCCGCAGCGCCGGGACATTATCAATTTAATCCCATCAAGACCATGAAAACGTCGGTCATGGGGGCGATCAATCTGCTTGGCATGGCCAAGCGCTGCCGGGCCAAGTACCTGCAGGCCAGCACCAGCGAAGTCTATGGCGATCCCGAAATCCATCCCCAGGTGGAATCGTATCGCGGCTCGGTCAATCCCATCGGTCCGCGGGCCTGTTATGACGAGGGAAAACGGGCCGCCGAGGCCCTCTGCATGGATTATCACCGCATGAACGGCGTGCGGGTCTGCATCCCGCGCATCTTTAACACGTATGGCCCCCGCATGCATCCCTATGATGGGCGGGTCGTGTCAAACTTTATTCGCCAGGCAGTCGCGGGAGAATCAATCACCATTTTTGGCGACGGGCTGCAAACCCGCTCGTTTTGTTATCGGGATGATCTGGTCGAGGGACTCATCCGCCTGATGAACTGCGAAACGGACTATGCGGGACCGGTCAACCTGGGCAATCCCGGCGAATTCACGATCAAGGAATTGGCGGAACTGGTGGGGGAACTGTTGGGCCGGCCCCTCAAGCTGATCCACCAACCCCGGCCGATCGACGATCCCGCGCGTCGGCAGCCGGATATCTCGCTGGCCAAACGCCTGCTCAACTGGGAACCGCGGGTCACTTTGCGCGAGGGGTTGCGGCAGACGATTCAATATTTTCAGGCGTTGGATTTGCGGTTGTATCGACCTCCTTCGCCAAATTTTTAGTAAATTTTTCCCGCCAATTATAGCGCAGGCGCTTCCAATTGGTGGACATGCGCGGCAGGGGTATCCCCGGGGGCGTGGTCGACGAAAGCCAATCCGGTCCCGTCCGCCATATGAGCCAGACCACTAGCAATCCGCTGATAATACCGGCCACGTCAAACAACCAATCGACCACGTCGGCATGTCGGCCCACGGGAATCTGGGTGATTTCATCCAGTGCCGCGTAAGCGATCAAAATCCCGCCGAGCGCCAAAAATTGTGCCAGGGTGGGCATGCGGCCCCAGGACCACCAGGCACCGGCAATCAGGCCCAACCCCCCATAGGCTAGAAAATGCAGCACCTTGTCCTCATCCAGGGGAAGGTTCCAAGAGCTGCCCAAGCTAGCGGGGAGCGCGATATGGGTCAGCACGAATTGCGTCAGGACGTAGAGCCCCAGGATGATGCCACTGACAGTCATCAGCAATCGGGCGGTGGTGAAGCGCATGGAAAGGGGTGGGCTGAGGAGACTATTTCCCGCCCCGGTTGGGTCGTCGCTGCGTTTTACGATGGGGGCGGTAACCGCCGGCCGCGGCTGATGGAGTGGTTCGCGACGCGAGACCGCCACCCGTTTTTTCGCCTGGGCCGCCGCGAATGTGATCGCCAGAGGTTTGCTCGCGCAGGTCCTGATTGGCTTTTTTGCGTCGCTGGTTGAGAGCCTCTTTGGGAGCGCGGGCCGGGATCAAGCAATCACAGCCATCGCCAATCAAATCTTGCCTCCCCGCCTGCTCCAGGGCCTGCCGCACTTCAAAATAATTTTCCGGCTTAAAAAACTGCAACAACGCCCGCTGGAGCTTGCGGTCGCGCAGATGCTTGGCAATGGCCACTGGTTTAAGCGTAAAGGGATCCAGCCCCGTGTGGTACATGCACGCGGCAATGTCAAACGGACTGGGGATAAAGTCCTGCACCTGGTCCGGTTGATAATGATTACGCTTGAGGAACAACGCCAAATCGATCATCGCCGCCAGATCGCTGCCGGGATGGCTGGCGATGAAATACGGCACCAAATACTGCTTTTTGCCCACGGCCGCGCTGGCGGATTTGAACTCCTTTCCAAACTCCACAAAGTCCTCAGCGCTGGGCTTTTTCATCAGATCCAGCACGGCGGGGCTGGTGTGTTCCGGCGCGACCTTGAGGTACCCCCCCACATGATGTTGCGCCAGTTCCCGCATATACACCGGATCACGACGGGCCAGATCCATGCGAATGCCGCTGGCGACCAGCACCTTGCGCACGCCAGGTTCTGAACGGGCGTCGCGCATCAATTGGACCAGCGGCCCATGATCCGTCCCCAAGAGCTTGCAAATCGTGGGGTGCACGCAACTCAGTCGGCGGCATTTGGCCTCGACTTCGGGACGGGTGCATTGCATTTCGTACATATTGGCGGTCGGTCCGCCAATGTCGCTAATCACACCGGTAAAGTCGGGCTCGGCGGCCATTTTGCGTATTTCCGCTATTACGGAATCCGCCGAGCGGCTTTGGATGATGCGCCCCTCGTGGGCGGTGATACTACAAAAGGTACAGCCGCCAAAGCAGCCGCGCATGATCTGCACGCTAGTGCGAATCACATCCCAAGCGGGGATTTTCTGGCCGCCATAGGCGGGATGGGGCCGCCGGGTAAACGGTAAGCCGTACACGCGATCCATCTCGGACTGTAACAGCGGATACGCGGGGGGATTGACCACCACCGCCTCCGCCCCGTCATATTGCACCAGCCGTTTGGCATTGTACGGATTGGTCTCTTGGTGGCTGATCCGCGTCATCCGACAAAATTCCAGCGGATCACTTTGGACCGTCCGGACATCGGGCAAACGGATCGTGCCGGGCCAGAGGTTGTCTGAACTGGTTGGGCGAGGGGGATGGAGGGATGAGGTAGATTCGTAGCGAGTGGAACTCGCCGGTACGGGGGATTCGCGGCGAGTGGAACTCGCCGCTACGGGAGGTACTGGGCGAGAAAAACTCGCCGTTACGGGGGGAGCAGGGGGAGTGGAATTAGCCGGTACTGGGGACTCGCGGCGAGTAAAACTCGCCGTTACAGGGGGAGTGGAATTTGCCGGTGCTGGGGATTCGCGGCGAGTAAAACTCGCCGTTACGGGGGAAAGATCTTCAGCAAAGGCCGCCGCCGCTTTGGCCCCCAGTCGATACGCCACACCGCGAATATCGTGGCATTCGGCCACGCTTTTTCCCGCGCGCAGCCGCGCTGCAATTTCCAGAATCGGCCGCTCCCCCATGCCAAAGACCAACAAATCCGCCTTACAATCGAGTAAAATCGGCCGCCGCACTTTGTCCGACCAGTAATCATAATGCGCTAACCGCCGCAAACTGGCCTCCACGCCCCCCGCGATGATTGGCACTCCTTTGTACGCCTCCCGGGCTCGCTGGCAGTACGCCAAGGTTGCCCGGTCGGGCCGCCGACCAATGGCGCCTCCGGGAGAGTACGCGTCGTCATTACGGACCTTGCGATTGGCCGTATAATGATTGATCATCGAGTCCATGTTTCCAGCGCTGATGGCAAAAAACAGTCGCGGCTGGCCAAACTCGCGCCAGGCGTTGCATGTCTGCCAATCCGGCTGGCTCAGAATTGCCACCCGCAGCCCTTCGCTCTCGAGCAGTCTCCCCACCAATGCCATGGCAAAGCTGGGATGATCCACATAAGCGTCCCCGGTCACAAAGACGACATCCACCTCGTCCCAGCCCCGGGCCTGCATCTCTGTCCGGTTCATCGGCAATGGCTGGGTTGCCGCTAGTGCCAGCGGAGTCCCCGGTCGCTCAATCGAAAAAAAATCCCCCCGGCTGCGCGCGGGATGGGGAGCTTCTGTCCCGCTGGAAGGGGAATTGCCGCGGCTTCCACCGTCGGCGGCGGAAGTATCGGCAAGAATCGGCAGTTGAAAGGGGAGTGCTGGCATAGTGGCCAATTATATCTCGCCCAAGTCCAGCCGGTCGGCTAATTCTTGATTTTGCCGGTACCACTCGACCGTGCGGCGCAGCCCCTCGGCCAGGGGAACCGTGGGCCGCCAATCCAGCAGCTTCTCTGCTTGGCCAATATTTGCCCAAGTGGCGGGCACATCGGCGGGATGCGCGGGTTTAAAGACCAGTTGGGGAGTTTTATCCAGCAATTTGGCCAATTCGTAAATGACATCCAGCAATTTGGCCGGTTCATCCCCACCCAGGTTGATGACCTGATAGCCTAGGGGACGGGCGGCGGCCACGGTTCCCCGGGCGATATCCTCGACAAAGGTAAAGTCGCGGGATTGGCTCCCATCGCCAAAGACGGTAATCGCCTCGCCGCGGGCGATCCAACGGATAAACCGAAAGACGCTCATGTCGGGGCGGCCCGCCGGGCCATAGACCGTGAAATACCGCAGGACGGTGATATCCAGTTTGTGCAGGTGATGGTAGGTGTAGGCGATGGCTTCGGCCGCTTTTTTCGAGGCGGCATACGGCGAGAGAGGACAGTTGGTATCGGCATCCTCGGCAAAGGGAATCGGATTTTTGCCGCCGTACAGGGATGACGTGGAAGAGAGCACAAACTTTTTTACCCCGAATTTGCGACATAACTCCAGCAAATTCAGCGTGCCGTCCGTGTTCACTTTGAAGTAAATCCAAGGATCACGGACCGAGGGACGAACCCCCGCGCGCGCGGCCAGATTCAGCACCGCGGCAAAGGGAACACCGCTGGCTGCGGAGGGGGCGGCGGCGTATTGCTCAAAAAGTGTTTTTACGGCAAAAAAGTCGCTAATATCAGTCGGAAAATAATGAAAGTGGGGGTGCTGGCGCAGTTGGGCCAGCCGCCATTCCTTAAGCTGGGGATCATAAGCGTCACTCAGGTTATCAATCCCGACGACGGTTTCCCCCTGGTCGAGCAAGATTTTACAGACATTGGAGGCGATAAAACCCGCCGCCCCTGTCACTAAAAATGGAAGAGCCATACCTTAGACCCAATAAATCCCCGTAAAAAACAGGCCACCAGCCCCACGCCGCCGCAAAAGACCGTTAGTTTATCCTAACCTGCGGGGGGCCAATCCGATAGGTGGCGGGGGATGCCTTCAAGAGTGGGATTTTCCCTCGGCTGTTACAATTTTTTGAATTTTTCACGCGGATTTGACAATTCATCACCACTTACCGCCGCACTGCCCCGCTCGCGCGGGGATCAGCGGCTTGCAGGCTATTTTCTAGCCAACGCCGCACATTCTCATCCCCTTCGGAAGCTTGACGCTCCCGCAACCACTGCCTGGTTACCGCATCCGGAGCCGTACATAGCCAGGAATAAGACGCTTTACGTACTTCCGGCGATGGATGCTGGGAGAACACCCGCAGCCATAACGCGGGATCGATCTCGGTTTGGCTAGGCAGGTTTTGCACCTTGGCGATGACTTCGCTGGGTTTGCCACAACAATACAGTTCCCACAAAGCGATCTCCGCTGGCAGCCACCCCTGCACCTGATAGGCGTTGCCCAAGGTCGCCCGATCCCCTTGAGTGGTCTCCCGCCAGCGTTCTATCGCCGATACAAGTCGCAGTAATGGGGCCACGTCCGCTATCGTGCGCGGAGGAGGAGGAATGTCATTCTGCCCTCCCGTCGCCGCGGTTAATAAACCAGGTTCAGCAATTGCCGTTCGGTCTGGTGGCGATGTAGTCTCGGGAAGGGCCGGAGAAGTGGCTGCTTCGGCTAATCCTGAATCTTGATCACTTGAATTCTGATCATGGGTTAAGGCAATACCGGCATCATTGTTGATAGGGTTTCCCAACACTAAGGGTGCATTGGCGGCAAATGCAGGCAAAGGGGAGGGGGCCTGGGCAGTTCCTGACCCCGCATCTCCATTTTTACTGAACTGTGCCTTTCTTTCATTCATTCCAGTATCCGCAAACTCACCCGTTCCGTCATTGGGGAGTAATTCCCCGATAGACTGAGTGCTTTTAAGGGAAGATTCCTCGAGCAACAGCTGCGGTTCGGCAATATCGGTTTCTGGCTGGCTTACCGGGGGATGGTTAGCAAGTAGGGTTGCGGTTTCGGTCCTCCAGTTAAGTAACCATTTTTCCGCTAGGTAACGAGACTCTGTTACGGTTTGCGCAGACGCGGGCAAGCGACTCACAGCCAGCCATAAATCCACATGCGCGTTCCAGTCAGAGCGTTCCCCGGGCGGAATTTTGGACAAGTGATTCGGCAATTCCGCTAGCAAGCTGGCAAAATCCGCCGGCAAAGCCAAATGCTCCCGTTGCCAGGTTAATAACGTTTCTTCCCAGGTATTACGTGCCGCCTGGCGTAACGGTAACTCTTGATGGCCTAAAAAATTTAGCGCGTAATGTCTGCCCGCTGCCCCAGAGTCCAATAACTCTCGCAGGGCCCGGGGGTATTCTCCACTGGAAAATCCAGGTATTTGTGATGCAAATCGCTGGGCTCGATCCCACGGAGCGTAGGTTTCATAGACCAGGGTTCCTCCTCCCGCAACCAATAATCCCGCGCAACAGATTAGTCCCCACAGTTCCCGCCGTAAAAATTTGGGGGGAGTTTCAGACCGCGGAGAGACACCCAAGGCGCTCGCGGCCAAAGCGGTCGCCGCGCTTTTAGCCGTGACTGACTGAGGGGGAGAGAGTGCGGGTTTCATGGCTGGCAAGAGATGGGTGGCAAGTTTTGCAATATTTCCAAATTGCCCAGGCTTCCCAGGCTGGCTGAATTGTGGCAAGTCTGGACTGGCTGAGGGAAAAATCGGCGGATTATCCCCGCCGGGTCAACTTCTAACAAGAGCATTTGTAAGGAGTTACGGCGGAAAGTCGCGGTTGAAGGGAAAAAGGTTATGGTCCCCGCGCGCGGCTGGCCGAATAAACCTCAAAGACGGCTTGACCGTCAGAGTTTGACTGTGGCTTGTCTACGATGGTTGTTGCCTGTTCCGGGGGGGATTATGGCATTGTCGGACTATTACGCGCGGTTGCGCGCCTGGGGATGTGTGTGGGTGCTCGGCTGTTACGCGGCGGGACTCTCGTTACCAGTATTAAATGCCGCGACTCCCGCCGAAGATCCACGGGTTGCCACGACCAGCGCCGCGGCGCGGGATGCCGCCACCAAGGTGCTCACCTCCATCCGATTTACTCCCGCGGCACAAAAAAAAGTCTCTTCCGTGCTCGAAGACGTCAGCCTGTACCGCCGCTTACCCCGGCAAACCATTGATTGCGAACCTGATTTGTACTTGCATCTCATTCGAAATCCCGAGTTGGTGGTCAATATGTGGACCACGCTGGGCGTGACAAAAATGGTCATGGATCGCGTGGGGCAAGGAGTTTTTCAGGTCCAGGATGGTGAAGGGACCAAAGGATCGGTCGAGCTATTGGCCAGCAGCGATGAGTTGCAGGTGATTTATTCGGAAGGGTCCTACACCGGGCCATTGTATCCGCGCACCGTGCGGGGGAGGTCGTTGATTTTGCTGCGCAGCAAATACCATAGCGACGCCCGTGGGCGGATGCTGGTGAGCAGTGATTTGGACTTTTTTCTGGCGATTGAAAATTTTGGCGTGGATTTGGTCGCCCGGACGTTTGCCCCGTCGATTGGCAAGGCGGCGGATCATAATTTTGCCGAAACGGCCCTTTTTGCCAGTAAATTGTCCCGTACGGCCGAAACCAACGAACCAGCATTGATCCGCCTAACGGAAAAACTGCAGCGAGTTACCCCGGAGAGCAAAGAGAATTTTTTGCGCGTTGCCAGTTTGGTCGATGACAAACTGGCGGCGGTGCGGGCAGACACGGAACAACGCCAACAAGAGCAAGTCAGCGCAGCGCAACAGGCCGCGTCAGGTTCACCGGTTGTAACTCATTCATCAAACGCCACGGTTCCACGACAGCCAGCGGGGCGTATCCAACCGGTTCGGACACAGTCCCCTCCCGGTCACCGCGCGGCCAAACCCCCCGTACCGGGGCGGAAATAAATGTGCTTTGCGCCTTGCAACTAATGTGGCACAGTGTCTCAACAGCCGTAGTACCAACAAAGGATATTGCTTTGAATGGCACCTTGAGATTCTGCCCCGGTTAAGTAACTCGGTGGTGCAGTCGTGCCAAATACTCATCCGCCACGCGCAAGTGATTCGCCAGCTTGGGTCCCATTTTGTCCAACTGGCTGGACATAACGGACATTCGCGGATTCGCGTTAAAGAAATTTCGATGTTTATGAATAAACCGCCAATACAGGGCATCCCAAATCGGGCACCAGACCCCTTTCTTAAAATTGCTCATTTTTAATACATAACTGGATCCACTGAGGTATGGCTTGGTCGTGATCAAGCCCCCATCCGCGTGCTGGCTCATGCCGTAGATATTGGGAACCATCACCCAATCGTACGCGTCGATAAACAGTTCCATGAACCATTGATAAATGGCGTCCGGGTCAATCTCACATAACAGCATAAAATTGCCCAGGATCATCAACCGCTCGATATGGTGGCAATACGCGTGCCGCAGCACCCGCTGAATGACCATGTCAACCGGTTCGATCCCGGTGGTGCCGTCATAAAACGCCGCGGGAAGGGGTCGCGTGTGTTCCCAATAATTTCGCGTCCGCTGGCGACGCCCATATAGGAGATACACCCCCCGCATGTATTCCCGCCAGCCAATGATCTGCCGAATAAAACCCTCGAGCGAATTCAGCGGTACATCATCCAACCGCGCCAGCGCCGCATCCAGGACCTCTTTTGGCGTTAATAACCCGATATTCAACGCGGGCGTAAGGACGGAGTGAAACAAAAACGGCTCGGTGGAGTGGATTGCGTCCTCGTATTCGCCAAAATTCGCAAAACGCTGGTCCAGAAAATCCCGCAATCCCGCCTGGGCCTGCTGTGCCGTGACAGGATATGCAAAGTCCAGCCATCGACCAGGTGCCTGCGGAAACTGTTTGGCCAGTTCCGCCTGTGCCGCCCGGACATGGGGTGTGGCCGCTTGCACGGGCATCTCCGGTATCGTCATACCCCGTGGCAGTTTGCGGCGATTTTCGGTGTCAAAGCTCCACTTGCCTCCTACTGGCGTCCCTTTTTTATCAAGCAGCACCCCCAAGCGCCGCCGCTGGGTGATATAAAACTCGGTAAAGAAAAGTCTTTTTCTGGGCGTGCGGGAACTGGACGAGGGTTGGGCAAACGTGGCAAATTCCTCGCGGGAGGTCAAAAAGTGCGGATCGGGTAGTAATCGGCAGGCAATCCCCACGGCGGCAAGCGCGGTCGTTAGACGTTGCTCAAGCCAGTCATCGCAGGGATTCAATAGCTGGGCCGTAGTGACTCCCCGCTTTTTTAGCAGCAGCGCCAGATCACCCGTGGCGGCCAATTGGTCACAGGGAATGATTTCGACTATGTGACCAGACTGGCGTAATGTATCCGCATAATGTCGCAGACTGGCGCGGTGTAGCACCAGCTTTTGGGCGTGAAAGGGATACTGCCGAAAGAAGAGCGGGTCCTCCACCAACACGCAAAGATCTGCTCCGGCTAATGCGGGTTGCCGCGCATACAGTTGGTGCGGATAAATGAGCGCGGCCAGCATAAAGTTAGATTCCTCTGGTTTTGTCAAACAGCAGCCACGCTATGGGGACCAGACACAACCCCGCCAGCAATAGCAAGGTTCCTCCATATAAATCCAGATCCAGGCGGCTCCGTCCCAGGGCCGTTGTCCAGACCGCCTGGACTAATAAAAGTCCCTGTGCGACAACCAGCGCGGCCAGGATTTCCTTTCTGCGGGGAACTTGCCATCGTCGCAAGACCCAGGCAACCGCCGGAAAAATTTGAATGGCATGTAGGGCCACACCGTGGGGGTATTTTAGCACGCCCGCGGAGCCATAAATTTCCGGCGGTGAACCGCGCTGAATGTTGGCTTGACCTATTGCGGTAATCACAAAACCCAAGATGCAGGAAAAGAGCAGATACCACAAACCCGCGCGCAGCGCAAGCTCCATAGCCGGATCAAGCGACAACGGCTGGCAACTACGCCACGCTAGCCAACCAATTCCCAGAGTCACGATGGCGATAAGCGCCAGCATGGCAGACTCTATCCCGGTATCCAGCGGCGTGGCATGGTTAAAGTGTGAAGGGACACCCCGCCAATATTGCAGCGTAATGAGGGCTACTTCCACAAAGAGGCACAACGGCATGATGACCGACCAGCACCTATCGCCCGTTCGAGTGGGAAGTTTTGACATGACCCAGGCTAACGACCAGACGGTAACACCCGCGGAAATACCAAACAGCGCGGGCTTGCGGGGAGAGACCGCCCCTTCCCAGTCGTAGCCGCCAACGAGCCAGATGGCCAAATGGAGCAAGCCCCCCAGAATCAGTACTGCGCCGATCCCTTTTGCCAGTGTCATAAAAATCGATCACAGTTTAACCCGCAATCCAAGGATGATCGCTAAAGCTTTTGGTCAACAAGGATGAATCGGGCCGTTGGCCCGCAAAGGATCAATCCCCGTTATCCCGCAACAGATTTGGCACACGATAATAATTTGCATAGCACGTTAAAATTATAAATTAGCAATATGGATATAGTTTACTTTTTTCTTGCCAATACATGGCCCAGACCCCCATCCACGCCGATCACCTGTCCCGTAATAAAGGAGTTGGTAGGATCGAGTAGCCACGCGATCAGATTGGCCACATCGGCTGGTTCGCCCAGCTTGCCCAAGGCGTGCATTTCTTGGGAAGCCGCGGCAGAGGCGGGATTGGACCAAATGCGGCGGGTCAATTCGGTGCGGGTCAGTCCGGGGCTGACCACGTTGACGCGGATTTGCTGAGGGGCATAGGTTGCCGCGGCCGAACGCGCCAGGGAGATGACACCCCCTTTGGCCGCGGCGATCGCCTCGTGGTTGGATATGCCGATTTCCGCGGCTGCGGACGCCACCAATACGACGGAGCCACCCCCTTCACGCATGAGCTTTCCCGCGGCCCGCACCAGGGCAAAGGAGCTAAACAAATTCGTCTCCACCGTCTGGCGAAATTCCTCGTCGCTGGTTAGATGCGCGGGTTTGAGGATGAGTGAACCGATGCAGTTGGCCATCCCCGACCACGGGCCCGACTGTTCGGCATGATGGCGCAGCACATCTTCTAATTCTTGCGAGTTATCTAGGTTGACTGCTTTCCACGATTGGCCAATTTCCTGTCCCAATGCGGCCAATTTGCCGCTATCCCGGCCCAGCATGAGAACTTTGTGGCCGGCGAGCGTCAACTGGCGGGAGAGCGTCGCGCCAATCGTGCCGCTGGCTCCTAAAATGGCATAATTTCCGGGCATGGATTTGCTGGTAATCGTTAAAGTTAATGAAATAGTTAAAGCGGCGGGAATCAGTATGCCAACGAGCTATTAGCACTTAACACCGTGTGGCAAAAGTGTAATATGAATCCCCCGCGCACTGTCCAAGCGATCGTGCGAAGCCAGTTGGATTGGACCAGCCAGCGCAGTCGGCGGACGTCATAACCGCGACTTAGCGACTGATGCAGGGGCATTTGCAAAAAGGCCGTCGACAGCCAAATCACCACCAAGAGCACCAGGGCCGCCATATAAATGACATTTGTCCAAAGTGTCGGTTGCCACGCCAAAAGCCAGCCGGCGGTCAGTCCCTCGAGCAGCATGGGGCCGGACACAACTAGCGACGTGCGCGACTGGTGCGCGGTTTCATAAGCGCAAAATTCCCGCTCTCCCACCGCGGCCAAGAGCGGATAATGGACGATCTGCACAAACCAGATCAAGCCCGTCATAAACAGCGTGCAGGCCAAATGCAACAACAAAATCCCGCTTTGATCCATCAGCGTTTTCCCCCAAGATTTAACAAATTCAAATGATTCACCGCATCGGACTGGAAATGCAGTTCCGCGGCCAACTTGTTGTTAGTGCCCTGCCGGGGAGGAAGGAGCTTCCTTCGTCCGCAGCACGCACTTGCCGTCTACGCACTGGCTCCCTGTTAAAAACTGCCTCCCTGTCAGCCACAACCGATTCCGGGCAAAGACCCAATAACCTAGATCCAGCGCTTGCCGGATCACTGGCCAGCGCGACAACCAGACCAGCCAACCAAATCCCACCGCCGCATACAGTCGGCGAAACACCTCTACCCCGACGATCATCTGGCCGTCCGGCGTCCGACCATGAATCTGTGCCATCAACTCTTCCTGGGTTTTACCCAAGTCGGTCGCATTAAAATCAGAAGCCTCGATATCCGTAAAGAGGATTTTTTCATTTTTGTCCCAACGGCGCAGCATGTTGATTTCCCGTAGACAAAGCGGACAACCCCCATCGAAAAACACCTCGATTTCATTAGGTCTGGCGGCTAGTCTCATGGTAAATGAACCTGGAATGATGCAATGTTAAAAAGAGCGGGAAATTGCGGTAATATCTTTACAACCACTTGTAGTTATAGGCCCCGCGACTAGCCAGGGGAGTTCAAGCTTCACTTCATCCTATCTTACCGCAACTCCATGACACACATTCACCGCCCGCCAGCCCCCCGCTGGATGTTCTGGTTATTACTCTTGGCCGGGATATACAACCTAGCCTGGGGCACTTTTGTGATTTTGTTCCCGTTGGTCCCGTTTGGCTGGCTCCAGTCTCCCTTGCCGAATTACCCCAGCCTAGTCCAATGCATCGGCATGATTGTGGGAGTGTACGGGATAGGCTATATCCTGGCCGCTTATGACCCAGCCCGGCACTGGCCAATCGTATTGGTCGGTTTATTAGGCAAGATTTTTGGGCCTATCGGGTTTCTCTGGGCAGCGGGCAACGGGGAATTTCCTTGGTGGGCCGGCCTGACAATTTTGACCAATGATCTGCTCTGGTGGGTGCCGTTTGGGCTGATTTTGGCGTGGACGTGGCGGCAGGAATACACCCCTCAAGATGCGCGGCAGACGGGATAATGGGCTTATACCCCCCGCTTGGCTCAAAATTGCGGAAATGTTACGCTAGCGACAGTTTTAAGCAAAATAATCTGTCATAACCAAGCGCACTTTGCCGCGCTCCGCCCATGTTACAGCTAGAAAAACTTTCTTTTGGCGTGGGGGATCGTTTTGCCCGCCAAGCCGTCCCGCAACTTCGGGCTTTCCAGTTATTGGCAAAAGAGGGCGTGTCAGTCACGCCCGTCTGGAATAAATCAAACCGCGAGCATAGCTTTGTGGGGAGCCAGCCCGCCAGCGTCCGCACGGCCGCCCAGCAAGCCATCACCGCTCTTGGCTGGTCGCGACCGTGGCATGTCGATGCCGATCATATTCGCTTGGACACTGTGGAGCGGTATTTGGACAGCGCGGATTTTTTTACCTTGGATGTGGCGGATGCCATTGGCCAACCGGCGGCGGCCTCGGATGTTGCGGCTTTTGTCCGTCGTCATCCCGAACTGGTGGGACAAGTGGAAATCGCCGGCTTGCCCCAGCCGTTTGATTTATCACAAGGGGAAGTTGAACGAATCGCGGGCAAGTATCTGTTGGCGGTGCAAACCGCCGGGCGGATTTATCGCCGGATCGCGGCGGCCAAAGGGGAGGATGGCTTCATCGCCGAAATATCGGTTGATGAAACGGATACCCCCCAGACACCCCCCGAGTTGCTAGTCATTTTGGCGGCGGTTGCCGAGGAAAAAATCCGGCTGCAAACCATCGCCCCCAAGTTCACTGGCCGGTTCAACAAAGGTGTTGATTACGTGGGAGATGTGGCGCAGTTCGCGCGGGAATTTAGCGCGGATTTGGCCGTTATCGCCCATGCGAGCAAGCAATACGGCCTCCCCGCAAATCTAAAATTGAGCGTGCATAGCGGGAGCGATAAATTCCAACTTTATCCCGTGATCCGCCAGGCCCTGGTCGCGACAGGCGCGGGGGTTCATGTCAAAACCGCCGGGACGACATGGCTGGAGGAGTTGATTGGACTAGCCGCAGCGGGAGGGGACGCGCTGGACTTTACCAAGGAACTTTATGCCGAAGCCCTGGCCCATCAACGGGAATTGTGTGCGCCGTATGCCAGTGTGATCGACATTGATCCCGCGTTGCTCCCCAGTGTTATAACTGTGGAGAAGTGGTCGAGTGAGGAATTTACCGGGGCGTTGCGGCATATTCCCGGCCATCCCCTCTTTAACCCGCATGTGCGGCAGCTTTTGCACGTGGCATTTAAGCTGGCGGCACAGGCCGGCAACCGTTATTACGACTTATTGAGCGCAAATGCCGAGATCGTGGGAAAAAATGTGACCGAAAATCTGTATCAGCGGCATTTACGTCCGTTATTTGGCCAAGCACAATAAGAGCGACCCTCCAATCTAATATAAATTGTAAAGCTTTTACTCTTTGCAAAGAATGTCGTTGTCAGATCCGATTGCGGGCCACAGGCCCGACCTATCCCAGCCTAGGGCAAGCGCAGCGTCGCCCTAGGTTCTGTGCCGCAGCATCCCCAATTACAGTAATTTAAATCTTACCTTTTCACCCGCATGCGCACCGCTATCACAATCTGCCTGGTTCCCGAAGCGCGGGAGGGACCGTTTGTCTTTCATGATGGGTTGGCGGATGGATGCGCCCGCGCGGCCAAACATGGCTTTGACGGTGTGGAAATTTTTCCCCCCGCGGCCGCGGCGATCTCTGTCGTGGACCTGAAAAAACTGTTGCGGAGGCATGAGCTACAAGTCGCCGCGTTTGGCACGGGAGCGGGATGGCTGCGGGAACGCCTGACCCTGACTTCGCCCCATAAGGCCACCCGGCAAAAAGCAGTACGCTTTATTCAGGAAATGCTGGAACTGGGGGGAAAGTTTGGGGCAGCGGTGATTATTGGCTCGATGCAAGGACGCGTGGAGCCAGAAGTCGAGCGCGCCGTGGCCCTGGATTGGCTGCATGATGGCTTGGCGAGCCTCGCGGACATAGCCGCTCAGCATAGTGTTACGCTTTTGTACGAACCGCTCAACCGCTACGAGACAAATCTCTTTAACCGGCTGGCGGATACCGCCCAATGGCTGCAAACCAGGGAACTGGTTGGGGTAAAAATCCTCGCCGATATGTTTCACATGAATATCGAGGAAGCAAACTCCGCTTTGGCCATTCATAGCGCAAAAAGCTTAATTGGGCATGTGCATTTTGCCGATTCCAACCGCCGCGCGATGGGATTTGGCCACACCAAGTTCAAAACGCTGGTTTCCGCGCTCCACAAGATCGGGTACGATGGCTATCTTTCCGCCGAGATTTTTCCCTGGCCTGATAGTTCCGCCGCCGCCAAGCAAACCATGACCGCCCTGCGGCAAGTGTTGTAATCACAGGTTGGGATAGGCGGATCGGCTCATTATTTGTTCTACATTGTCCAAACCGCTTGCAGATATGCTCAAAACACCGCTCCTTCATCCCGACATTTTGCGAGTTGCCGCCCGGGCGGGACATCACGCCAAAATTTTGATCGCTGACGGCAATTATCCCGCCTCGTCCAAGATCGGCCCCCGCGCGGAACTTATCTGCTTGCAGCTTTCACCGGGGATTCCCACCGTCGCTCAGGTGTTGCGGGCACTTTTAGCCGTGCTGCCGATTGATCATGTCAATACGATGGGAATCGACCCCAGCGATCCGTATGCCGCCGCCGGTGATCCCCCGGTCTGGGCCGAATACCGCCAAATTTTAACTGCCAGCGGTTCGGCGGTGACTTTGGAACCGATTATCAAGTGGGACTTCTATGCCGCGGTACAGTCCGTGGATCATGTCCTAACCATCCAAACAGCCGATCAAGCCCTCTGGGCGAACCTGCTGTTAAGCGTCGGCGTGCGTGTTTAGTAGGAAGTTGGTAAATATTCCTGTCTTCATTTGTAATTCGTAATTTGTAATTTGTAATTAACTCACAATGAACTTGTTTGATCTATCCAACGATGTCGCTGTGGTTGTCGGGGCGACGGGTGCTCTAGGTGGAACGATTGCCGCGGGCTTGGCCGCCGCCGGGGCCAAGAGCGCCATCTTGGGCCGTAATGTCGAGCGGGGAAGGGCGCGCATTGCCGCGATTCGCTCTGCCGGGGGGACAGGCGAATTTTTTGCCGCCGATGTCACCCAAATGGCCGACCTGCGGGGAGCGCATCAAGCAATAGAGCAGCTTTTTGGGCCCCCCACGATCTTGGTCAATGCCGCGGGGGGAAACGATCCCCGGGTAACCGTCCAGCCCGAACGCAAATTTGAAGATATTTTGCCGGACGATTGGCGAAGCGCGTTTGATCTGAATCTGGTGGGGGGCGTGCTCTTGCCTTGCCAGGAATTTGGAGCCGCCATGGTTCGCCGCCAGCGCGGTTGTGTTATTAATATCGCCAGTGTGTCCGCGCATATTCCATTATCACGGGTGGTCGCCTATTCCGCGGCCAAGGCCGCCGTGGTCAGCCTAACGCAGTTTCTGGCCCGCGAATGGGCGACCGCCGGCGTGCGGGTCAATTCCATCACGCCAGGGTTTTTTCCCGTCGAACAAAACCGCGCCTTGTTGTTTCAGGCCGATGGCACACCTAACGAACGGACCCGCGCGATCTGGGGACATACGCCGATGGGCCGATTTGGCGAGCCACGGGAACTGATCGGGGCGGCGATCTTTTTGGCCAGTCAGGCCGCGGCGAGCTTTGTCACGGGAATTGATTTGCGGGTGGATGGGGGATTTCTTTCGCAGACTATTTAACGACGGGAACCCGGATAAATTGCCTATTTTTTACCTACAAATACTTTTTTTATTTTACCACGATGATGACAGGCATCACCCATGCGTATTGACGCGCATCAACATTTTTGGCGATATGATCCGGCGGAATATCCGTGGATTGGGGCCGATTGGCCATTGCGGCGGGACTTTTTGCCCAAGGATTTGCAGCCGGAACTGGCGGCGTGCAAACTGGATGGCTGTGTGGCCGTGCAAGCCCGGCAGACGCTGGCGGAATCACGCTGGCTGCTAGAACTAGCGGAGCAACATGACTTTATCCAGGGCGTGGTCGGCTGGGTCGATTTACGTTCGACAGGGTTGGAATCGCAACTGCGGGAATTTGTCCCGCATCCCAAATTCGTGGGCGTTAGGCATGTCGTCCAAGATGAGCCGGATGATAACTTTATGTTAGGGACCGAGTTTCAGCGGGGTATCGCCGCGCTGGAGGATTTTGGCCTGACGTATGACCTGCTGGTGTTTCCCCGGCAGCTTCCCGCGGCAAATCAACTGGCGCGAAATTTTCCCCGGCAGCCCTTGGTGCTGGATCACATTGCCAAGCCCCCCATCGCGCGCCGGTTGCAGCCTAGTCAGCCGGAATTTATCGAGTGGAGCACGCAAATCCGTCGGTTGGCGGAATGTGAGAACGTGTTTTGCAAGCTGTCGGGTATGGTGACCGAGGCGGATTGGCACAACTGGGAAGCGGCGGACTTTGAGCCTTATTTGCGCTTGGTCGTACAGGCCTTTGGCCCGGAGCGGCTGATGTATGGGTCGGACTGGCCGGTCGCGCTCTTAGCCGGAAGTTATGCGCGGGTGTATGTGTTAACGCACGACTATGTGGCGGGACTGGGAGAACAGGCGGAGAAAAAAGTTTTTGGCGAAAACACGATGCGGTTTTATGGGTTAGAGCGTTCTTAGCCCGCAGCGTCAGCCAGGAACAACACTTCAGCCCGCAGCGTCAGCAAGGGACTGAAAGACTTTTATCACGGAGGCACGGAGGAAATTCAGAGCAGCACAGAGAAGAGTTGTTATCATTCATAGTAAATGGAATTGCATCTATCGAATGTTCAATATTTCAAATTTTGGATTTCAGATTTTCATGTTACTATGTCTGATCCGTGCCGATCAGTCCAATCAGTATGATCTGTGTTCCAATCCCGCTGCTCCATGCCCCTCGGTATTCACTCCGTGACTCCGTGCTTAAAAATTATCATTTTATCCCTTGCTGACGCGACGGGCTAATTGACAACTCACTAAAGGACCATATGCAACACCGCAAACTGGGACGTACCGACTTAAACCTGCCAATCCTGGGCTTTGGGGCATCTTCCCTGGGCCAGGAGTTTCGCAGCATCACCCTGACCGAAGCGCTCGATAGCGTGCGGGTCGCGCTGGATTGCGGAATCAACTTTATTGATACGTCCCCCTTTTATGGCCGGGGAATGAGCGAGGTGCTGCTGGGAATTGCCCTACGGGATGTCCCGCGCGACAGCTATATCCTGTGTAGCAAGCTGGGCAGGTACGATCTGGCTCATTTTGACTTTAGCACCCGCCGCGTGGCCGAAAGCGTCGATGTCAGCCTGCATCGGCTGGGGACGGACCACCTGGATATCATGCTCTGCCATGATATCGAGTTTGTCCCCCTGCCGCAAATCGTCGCCGAAACAATGCCCGCGCTGCGTAAAATTCAACAAGCGGGCAAAGTGCGGTACATCGGCTTTAGCGGCTACCCCCAAAAAATCTTTCGCACGATTTGCGACCAGGCGGATGTCGATTGCATTCTGTCTTACAACCAATACACGCTGCAAAACACGCGTTTGGCGGATGAATCGATTCCCTACCTGCAAAGCCGCGGCGTCGGCATCCTGAACGCGGGGCCGTTTTCCGCCCGTTTACTCACCAACGCCCCCCTCCCCGCGTGGCTTAAGGAACCAGAATCCGTCAAGGCCGCGGCCCGCCGCGCCGCCGAACTGTGCGCCGCCCGGGGAAGCGACATCGCCAAACTGGCCTTGCAGTTTGCTTGCGCAAATCCGGACATTGCCAGCACGATCGCCGGCAGCGCCAATCCCCACAATATCCGCAACTGGGCCAGTTGGCTGGCCGAACCCATTGATCAAGAGCTGTTGCGCGATGTGCAGGCCATTTTTGCCCCCGTCAAAAACATCGGCCATGTCGAGGGTTTGCCGGAGAATAATTGATTTACCCATCACGCTTTTTGTGTTGATTACGTGGGCCAAAGGCCCAACCTATCCCAGCCTAGGGCAAGCGCAGCGTCGCCCTAGGTAAATCGGAAATGAATAATGGCAGGGCCAACGGCCCGATTCATCCGTTATGACCATCTAATATAACCACTCGTCATCTGAGTAACGGGCTGAAGCCCGAACTACGCCCGTGATGTCGCTACTTTTGGATGACAAGTTACATAATCATTGACTCTGAATCATAAATCCCCAGATTCCTCTCACGGTCGAGGGGAATACAAACACTACATTCACCCCAATCCCTCCATGCTCGCTCTGCAACTCGCCCAGCCGCAACAGTGGCAACTGATCGACATTCCCACCCCCCCCACGCCTGGTCCAGGAGAAGCCCTCTTGCGCGTGCGCGCGGTTGGTATCTGCGGGACCGATATCGCCGGATACTTGGGCAAAATGCCGTTTTTTTCCTACCCACGCATCCCCGGGCATGAGCTGGGTGTGACAGTCATGGCCGTGGGAGAGGGAGTCGCCAATGTCCGCCCCGGGCAACTCTGCTCGGTCGAGCCGTACTTGAATTGCCAGAAATGCTACGCCTGCCGCCGCGGTTATACCAATTGCTGCGAGACTAACCAAACGCTGGGCGTGATGTGCGACGGTGGCCTAACCAGCCAGATTATTCTTCCCGCGCGAAAGCTGCACCCCGCGGAAGCGCTCTCGCCCGAGCAGTGTGCCCTGGTCGAGACGTTGGCGATCGGCTGCCATGCGGTCGATCGGGGGGGAGCGCAACCCGGGCAAAACGTACTGCTACTGGGGGCGGGGCCAATTGGCCTGGCCGCGCTCGAGTTTGTCAAGCTTTCCGGCGCACGGCCCATCGTCATGGACCTGAGCCCGAATCGGCTCGATTTTGTCCGCCAACACATGGGTGTGGCGGATACGATTTTGGCCCAGGGGACCGAGGCTGACAGTGCGGCTGTGGCGGAGTTAACCAATGGTCAACTGGCCGACGTGGTCATTGATGCAACGGGAAGCCACCTGTCGATGGCACGGGCGCTGGAATTTGCGGCATTTGCCGGAAAAATTGTGTATGTGGGGATCACCCAGCAGACGCTGGCGATCCCCCATCCGCCGCATTTGCACCGGCGAGAGTTATCGATTTTGGCCAGTCGCAACGCCCCGAGCCGCGACTTTCCGCGGATCATCGATTTAATCGCCGCGGGAAAAATTGACACCCGCCCCTGGATCACACACCGGGCGGCATTTATGCAAATACCGGAAGTTTTTGCAAGCTGGCTGGATCCCGGTGCGGGGGTGATCAAGGCCGTGGTGGAGATGGAATAGCGAGGGTGGCGGCGGCCAGCTTTCAACATCTTGGCCTTACCTACAGAGGCATTCTGATGGGGTGCAGGGGAGCGGAGGGGCAGGGGTGATCAAGAAAGGAAATTCTCAATAGCGTTTTTACTACAACCTGCTGGTTGTCCGTCGTTCGTACGCGCCATACAGGGCCAGCAAAATTAACGCCCCGATGGTGGACGCTATAAAGCCGCCCGTTTGAAAACCGGGTTCGCGCGGATCGGTGCCAAAAATCATCGAAGCCAAAAATCCGCCAACAATCGAGCCTAATAACCCCAGCATGATGGTCATCACCCAGCCCATGGGCTGATTTCCGGGCATGATAAGGCGAGCTAGCAGTCCGGCGACCAATCCGATCACAATCCACCACATAAAAGCCAGCATGGGAACCTCTGTTAGCTAAATTTTGCCGTAGAAAATACCTTGGACAAATTCAGCAAACCGTGTGCCAAGCTTTTGATAGGACAGATTTTACAGGAAAGGAATTGATTTAAGGCCGTAAGTTATATTACGTCCGCTAGTTTTTTAGCAGGAATTGGCGATAAAAAATAGGTACCTAACCCCCCGCCCTTACTCCACCGTTACGCTCTTGGCCAAATTGCGCGGTTTATCCACGTCGCAGCCCCGCAATAGCGCGATGTGATACGCCAGCAGTTGTAGCGGCACGATCGAGACGATCGGCTGCAAAAATTCCTCGACCGCCGGCACGCGAATCACATCGTCCGCCAGGTGTTCCACCCGGTCGTCATCGTTGTCCACCACCGCGATTACCGGCCCCCCCCGGGCCTTGATCTCTTCCAGGTTGGACATCACCTTATCATAGACAAACCCCTTTGGCATGAGAAACACACTGGGCGTGAACTCATCGACCAGGGCGATGGGTCCGTGCTTCATTTCCGCGGCGGGGTACCCCTCGGCATGGAGATAGCTAATTTCCTTGAGCTTGAGCGCGCCTTCCAGGGCCGTGGGAAAATTGTAATTCCGACCCAAATACAAAAAGTTCCGGCATTCGCAGTATTTTTCGGCGATTTTTGCCACAAGATCGTTGCATTCCAGCGTCTCGGCAACTAGTTCCGGCAGCCGGCGCAGTTGTTCGATGATGCGCTGCCCTGCTCCAAAGCTCAGATGCCGCAACCGGCCCAAGTGCAGCGCCAGCATGGCCAGCGTGATTACTTGCGAGGTAAATGCCTTGGTGCTAGCCACGCCAATCTCTGGCCCGGCGTGCAGGTAAATCCCGCCATCGCATTCGCGGGCGATGGTGCTTCCCACGACATTGCAAATGGCCATCGTGGGGTGCCCCTTGCGTTTGAATTCCCGCAGGGCCGCCAGCGTGTCCGCCGTCTCCCCGGATTGGGTAATAGCAAACAGTAGCGTGTCCTTATCGACCGGTGGATTGCGGTACCGCAGTTCGCTGGCGTATTCCACTTCGACGGGCAGGCGGGCCAGCTCCTCAATCAGGTATTCCCCCACCAGCGCCGCGTGCCAGCTTGTTCCGCAACCGGTCAGAATGATGCGGTTTACGCTGCGCAATTGTTGTGGCTTGAGATTTAGCCCGCCAAAGACGCTGGTCGCCTCGTCCACGCTCAAGCGGCCCCTCATGGCGTTTTGCAAGGTTTCCGGCTGCTCAAAAATCTCCTTGAGCATGTAATGGCGATAGCCGTTGAGCTGGACCGAGCTGGCTTCTAGCTCCAACTGCTTCACATCAACCGCCACATGCCCCGTATCGCGATGGATCAAACGCAAGTGATCGGCGGTGACCACCGCCAATTCATGATCGCTCAGGTAAACAATTTTATCGGTGTGGCCGACCAGCGGAGCGGCATCGCTAGCGATAAAATGCTCGCCATCTCCCACGCCCACGACTAGGGGGCTTCCCAGGCGGGCGGCAAAGATCACTTCGGGATAATCGCGAAACATGATCGCCAGGCCGTAGGTCCCCTGAAGCTTGGCCAGGGCGGCGCTAATCGCCCGAATAAGATGCGCGTAGGGGTCGGCGTGATCGCCTTTCTTAGCGCCATTATTATTGTTATGCGAGTTATTCTCCGCGGGCGCCAGGCCATTTTGTTTGCCATTGGCGGGCAAATGCGCGGCCTCGCACCCTTGTTCCCGCAGGTAGCTATCGATCAGATGCGCGACCACCTCTGTATCCGTGGCCGAGCGAAAGACATACCCCTGCGCCTCGAGCTGCGTCTTTAACGCGCGGAAATTTTCGATCACGCCGTTATGGCACAGCACCAGGACATCGTCGCCTCCCCAGTGGGGGTGGCTGTTGACATCGTTGGGCACGCCGTGCGTCGCCCAGCGGGTGTGGCCAATCCCCACGCTCCCCGTGGCGGGGGTCTGAGCTAGCTTTTTGGCCAGATTATCGATCCGCCCCACGGACTTGACCACTTGCAGACGGCCCCCCGGAGCGATGGTTGCCACGCCAGAGCTGTCATAGCCGCGATACTCCAACCGCCGCAGCCCTTCCACCAGGATTTCTTGTGCCGTACGAAAGCCCACATAACCGACGATGCCACACATGCGATTACCTAGTCCGCAAAGAATTTTGTTAATCCATCAGGGAGATGTCCCACCCACGGTCCAGCCCCGACATCCGTGGGCGAATCACACTCACCCAATACCATAGCATTTTCTGTGGTTTTTCCGAGAGACCGGAAAAACCGGAGAAAAAAATCGTGACGAAATCAAGCGAGTCGCTAGTGCTGTTAATACGCCTGATACCGTAAAATGTTCGGCATAATTGGTAAGATCGGCACCATTGCGCTGATCGCGCCCCATACGCACATCAAAACTTTACAAAATACGCATGATGCCCGCGAATCACTCCCACTCCAGCTATGTGGTCATTCCCGCGCGGCTGGCCTCAACCCGCCTGCCGCGAAAATTATTATTGTCCGCTACAGGAAAGACGCTGCTTCAGCATACGTACGAAGCGGCCCTCCAAGCGAAATTGCCAGTCGGCATTTGCATCGCCGCCGATCACGAGGATATTGCCGCCGCGGCGCGTGGGTTTGGGGCGCGGGTCATCATGACCAGCCCTGCCTGTGCTAGCGGAACGGATCGCCTGGCGGAGGTTGCGCCACAACTGGCGGGGGTGGATTTGATCGTCAATGTTCAAGGGGACGAGCCGGAACTAAGTGGCGCGACCATCGACGCGGCGATCAAACTGCTGACAAATTCCCCGCAAGCACAAATGGCCACGCTAGGGACGCCGATCCACGAGCGTGAAAAACTGCACGACCCGGCGTGTGTAAAAGTGGTCTGGCGAAGGGATGATTTCACGAACGGAACTTTAGGAAGTGATAAGGCGGCCGGAACTGTGTCCAGTTCCGCTACGGCAAGTTTTTTGGCCACTGGGACCGCGCTCTATTTTAGCCGGTCGGCTATTCCCCACGCCCGCGACTGGCGGGACGACCTGCTAACAGCGGAACCGGCGCACTTTTACCAGCATCTTGGCTTATATGTGTACCGGCGGGAATTTTTGCCGCTGTTTGCCGGTCTGCCGCGGACGCCACTCGAAAAATTGGAAAATCTGGAACAGTTACGCGTATTGGAACATGGCCACCAAATCCGCATCGGCATTGTAGAGGAACCAACGGTGGGCATAGACACACCGGCGGATTACGCGGCCTTTGTCAAGCGCTATGCGGAGAGAGAATCGCAGTGACGCTGAAGCCACAGCGGACAGGGGCGGCACCGTGCCCCTCATTTCTGCGTCCGTAACACAGGACCAAGGCGTGCCTCTTTTGCGCGTGCGTTCTCGCACATTTGCAATTTGACTTCGCGCGATTTTCCATTTAGAGTCAATAGAGACTGCACGCCTCTAAAATTCTACTGCGATGATGCCCAGCAGGCTCCCATTTATGCAAATCGTGTCCAACCGTATTCTGGCAGGGGGATGTTTTGTCATCTGGCTGGGGTTTATTGGTTTTTCGCAACCTCTGTGTGCCGAATACCGCAGCCTGGACGGATCAGCCAATAACTTGAACATCACCGCGCAGGGCGCGGCTAATACGCCGATTATCCGGTTTCAATACGCGGCCTTTTATCCCGGGGATGGCCGCGGCACCACCATGCTGCAACCCCCCGCGGCGCCCAATCCCCGCGCGCTCAGCAACTCATTTGCCCAGGCTTTTGCCGATCGCGTGGATTCCCGGGGCCTGTTGGAAAATTCCCGCAATCTGAGTGACTATATTTGGCAGTGGGGCCAGTTTCTCACGCATGACCTGGACTTGTCTACGCAATCCGCCGCCAATGGCGTCAATCCCATCGCCGTGCCCACTGGCGACCCGCAGTTTGATCCGTTGCATACCGGGACGCAAATCATCCCGTTCACGCGTTCCGATTTTGTCATCAGTCCCGCGACACAAATTCGCGAGCAACTCAACCGCGTGACCAGCTACATCGATGCCTCACAGGTGTATGGCTCTGACGCCACGCGCGCGCGGGCGCTGCGTACCTTAAACGACGGCAAATTGCTCACCAGCGCGGGAAATTTGCCCGGATTTAACACCGGTGGGTTCCTCAACGACAATAACAATCCCTCGCTGACCGCCGATCAGCTTTTTTTCACGGGCGACGTCCGCGCAAACGAGCAAGTGGGCCTGACCGCATTGCATACAGTTTTTTTGCGGGAGCATAACCGCCTGGCCGATCTCATTGCCGCGCGGCAAGCGGCCAGCCTGCCCGCCGATCCCATCGCTCGGGATGAAGAGATTTACCAGCGCGCGCGACGGATTGTCGGGGCCGAGATGCAAATCATCACCTATCGGGAATTCTTGCCCGCGCTCATGGGCCAATTCGCCCCCCGCGCCGAAAGTTACTCTTATCTCGATTTTATTGACGCCTCGGTTACGCAAACTTTTTCGCATGCCCTGTTCCGCATTGGCCACAGCCAGAACTCCCCCACCATTCAACTCGTCAATGGCAATGGCCAAATCATCGATTCGCTCTCGCTGCGCGATGGGTTCTTTAACCCCGCGCTGCTGAGGGACAATCCCGATCATGTCAACCAAATTCTCCGCGGACTGGCCGTGCAACGCGCCCAGGCTACGGACCTGCATTATGTCGAGGAATTGCGCAGCTTTCTCTTTGGGCCACCGGGAGCCGGCGGACTGGATCTATTGGCGCTGGATATTCAGCGCGGTCGCGACCATGGCCTGCCTAGCTATAACCAAAGTCTGCTGGCCTACGCGGGGGACTTTCGCGCGACCGTGCAACAGATCACGCCCGATGTCGAACTTCAAGCCGTGCTGACGGACCTGTACGACATTGACATCGATCCCAACAACATCGGTAATATCGACTTGATCGTGGGTGCCCTAGCCGAGCCGCAATTCTTTGGCGAATTGGGCCAAAGCGCGTTTATCGTGATTGATAATCAGTTTCGCCGCTTGCGCGACGGGGACCGCTTTTTTTACCTGGGAGAAGCCGCCGGGCTGTATGACAACATCAACGGAGAATACGCCCTCCGTTCCGAAATTCGGGATCTGCTCGATCTTGATCAACTGACCTTATCGCGGGTGATCAAGTGGAATACGGATATTGGCTATCTGCCCGAGAATGTTTTCTTTGCCGGCCCCGTCCCGGAACCGAGCGGTCTGGTGATGATCGGGCTGTCAGGTGCGGGAGCGTTTTGGTTTTTGCGATATCGCAAACGGGCCGGCGGGGTCTAACGTGCCATCCGCAACCGGGATATGCCATTCCCTGACGATGGCCATGCTCGAATTCATGTTAGACCAATCACAAGTCATCAGTGGACGGAACTTCGTAGTTGGCAACTAATCGTAGGCGAGAGTCCCGCGGCAGAGATGAACGTCTGAAATCGATAGCATCCCCACGGTGATAACGGTATCAAACCGCGTGCTAGCGCCCCGGGTTCATCCGCAAACAAATCGTTGACAGAGAGCTAGCCCCGGCTTAGGAGCCACGCCAAGATCCCCTTTTGCACATGCAGTCGGTTTCCCGCCTGCTGGACAACGATGCTGCGGGGGCCGTCGATCACCTCGTCAGTTACTTCCTCACCCCGATGGGCGGGGAGGCAATGCATAAAATAGGCCTCGGGGGCGGCTTGCAGTAGGGCCGCATTCACCTGGTACGCGGCAAAATCCGCGCGTCGCTGGGTGGATTCGGCCTCTTGGCCCATGCTAGTCCAGACATCGGTGTACACGGCCGCAGCGCCCCGGACCGCAGAGCGGGGATCAGTGGTGACGGTTATATCCAGGCCGGGAATCAATCTTCGCAATTTAGTCAGTTCCTCCGGGGCAAACTGGTAGTTAGAGGGCGTCGCCATGACAAATTTGACCCCCAGGTATCCGCACAGTTCCAGTAAACTGCGGGCGACGTTATTGGCATCGCCAATATAAGTCAACCGCTGCCCTGCTAGCGGGCCGACCAGTTCCTGCAACGTGTACAAATCCGCCAAGGCCTGACACGGATGGCACAAGTCAGTCAGGCCGTTGATCACCGCGCAGGCGGAGTGCCGTGCTAGTTCTTCTACGGTTTTGTGGGCCTTGGCCCGCACGACGATCACATCTACAAACTGGCTAAGCACGCGGCCAAAGTCTGCCAGTGATTCGCGCTGTGAATTGAATCCCGAATCCTCGGTTAAAAACAGACTTCCCCCGCCTAACTGGATCATGCCGCTTTCAAAGCTGACACGCGTCCGCAACGACGGCTTTTCAAAGAGCAGAGCCATGACCCGACCAGGCAGCAACGGCTCGCGCAAGCCCTCGGCGTGTTTGCTTTTGAGATCGCGAGTGATGGAAAAGATCGCTTCCACCTCCGCGGGGCGCAAGTCCGTGATCGAGAGCAAATGTCGCATGAATGTATTTTGTGATTGGTGTAAGATTAGCCGCGACACAAGATCCTTCTTGCTGGTCAACCATCAAAGTCGCAAAATCAGGCTACTTTCCCCGTAAAATTTTGTTTAAACGCGACGGCGGATTCCCCGCAGGCAAGGTACTAGGGGAGCTACCCAAAATCCGCGTATTGTTTATCAGTTTAATATGCACGCGGGAACGCTGGATTCTTCTCCGGCTAAAAAAATTCTTAGGGACTCAATTTACCCGCATCCGCTAGCTTTAGCGCTGCCGACATAATTTCGATCCCTTGGCGGGCCTGCTCCTGGGACAAATTCATGGCCGGAAGCAACCGCAGCACGTTACCCTGGGTGCAGTTGATCAGCAAATTGCGTTCAAGGCACGCCTTGACCAAGGGAGCCCCTTCGATGGTCAATTCGATGCCGATCATCACGCCCCGCACCCGGACCCCCTTGATAATGGCGCATTCCTGTTGCAAGGAGGTAAATTCGTCCAGAAACAAATCCCCCAGCGCCTTGGCCTGGTCGAGCAGATTTTCGTCCTCAATCATTTGCAAAGCGGCGATTCCCGCGCGGGCGGCCAGGGGATTTCCACCAAAAGTCGCCGCGTGCATCCCCGGACGCAGGCTGGGGGCCAGCTCTTTTTTGCACAACAGCGCGCCACCGGCGATTCCGCCGCAAAGCGATTTGGCCAGGGTCATGACGTCGGGCGTAACGCCAAAATGCTGATAGGCAAACCATTCCCCCGTCCGCCCACAACCGGTTTGCACTTCGTCAAACATCAGTACCAAGCCCTGTTCATCACACAGCGCGCGTAGGCCGGGCAAAAAATCGCGATCGGGAATGTTAATTCCCCCCTCTCCTTGAATCGGCTCCACCAAAATCGCCGCGGTCTCGCCATCGACCAGCTTGCGCGTGGCCTCTAGGTCTCCAAACGGGGCATACACAAACCCCGGCAGCATCGGGCCTAGCCCTTCGTGGTATTTGGGTTGGGCTGTGGCGGTGACGGCCCCCATGGTCCGCCCATGAAATCCTCCGCGAAAGGTAATGATTTTGTACCGTTCCTTGGGCGTGTGCAGCCGGGCCAGTTTGATCGCGGCTTCGTTAGCTTCGGCCCCGGAGTTGCAAAAAAACGCCAGCCCGCCAAAACTGCGTTCCGACAGCGCCTTGGCCCATTCCCCCTGGGCTTCGGTATACCAGGTGTTGGGGACGTGAATCAACTCAGCCACTTGCTGTTGGACGGCCTGCACGACCGGTTCGGGGCAGTGGCCCAGCAGATTGCAGCCCCAGCCGGGAAAAAAGTCGAGGTAGCGGTTTCCCTCGGCATCCCAGACCCAGGAACCTTGCCCGCGGACCAGGGCCACGGGGTAGCGGTTGTAGTTGGGGACGACGTATTTTTGAAATAGCTCGACAATTTCGGCCGAACTAGCGGTAGCGGTCGCGGTGGCCATGCGGGAATTCCTGGGGAAAAAATAGCAACTTTAGGCCGGGTCTTGGAGAATTTCGGTGCCGACGCCGGTGTTGGTGTAAATTTCTAACAGCAGCGAATGACGGATACGCCCGTCAATAATATGAATTTTGCGGACCCCCTTATCCAGCGTGTCCAGGCAGCCTTCGACCTTGGGGATCATCCCGCTTTCGATCTGTCCGCTGCTGATCATGGCTCGGGCGTCGCTGGCGGTGAGGGTATGAATAAGCGAGGCGGGATCGTTTTTGTCACGGCGGACGCCGTTGACATCGCTCAAAAAAACCAGCTTTTCGGCTCCCAAGGCCTGGGCGACGGCAGTGGCCGCGGTGTCGGCGTTGACGTTGTACTTTTGCCCCGTGGCATCGATGCACATGGACGGGATCACCGGCACCTGCCCGGCGTAGCACAAATTGTCGATGGTGGTCCGGTCCACGCGGGTCACCCCCCCCACAAAGCCGAGGTCGATTTTTTCGCCGGGAGTATGTTGACCGTTTGTGTTGTTTTCCAGCCAGAGTTTTTCCCCAAAGAGCACATTGGTCGTGCGAAAGTTCAGGGGCATGGCCCGCCCGCCAAATTGTTCGATGCTGGCGGCAATTTGTTCGTTGGTTTGGTAGGCCAGGACCTGCTCGACGATTTCCAGCGTGGCGGCGTCGGTATAGCGCCGCCCCTGAATAAACCGGGGAACCAGCCCGGCGGCATCCATCGCCCGGCTAATCGCCGCCCCCCCACCATGTACCACAACAACCCGCATTCCCACGGTTTCGAGAAAGACGATATCGACCAGCAGATGGCGCAGGGCGTCGGGATTTTCCATGACGCTCCCCCCCAGCTTGATCACGGTAATTTTATCGCGAAATCTGCGAATCCAGCCCAGGGCCTCGATCAAGATGTCGGCTTTGTTAATCGCCTTTTGCTGGGTCGCAGTGGTCAATGGCGGATTCCCCCGAAAATGATGGGCCAAATGGCGTAAAAACACATTATTTTAATGTGTCAGGGAGGAAAGTCAATAAAACGGAGGGGCGGGAATATACCCCGTTAGAAAAGCCTGTGGCTTTGGGTATATTGCAAGTTTATGCTGCGGCCGCGTAGCCCGAGGATTTTGCTTCTGCGGGGACGCTCTCTCCCCAGATCGCTTCACCCGCGGCCGGCCCCAGCATCAATAGCAGGTCCAAAATGGACACTTGCCGGGCAAACGGCTCATACAGTTGCGGATATTCGGAATAGTGATAGTCCATGTACTCCAGCGTGATACTCGCCCTGGCCAAGGCCGCCTCATCCAGATAATCGCGAGCCGACGGGCCTGAAACATAATGCGTCGCCCCGACTTTTTGCAAGATTTTTATCAAACGTTCCGTCTTGGTTCCGGGAATGCCTAACTGGGAAGAACGTAAAAAACGGGTCCCTCGAATACCCAATTCCCGCGCTAGCGCGATCGTCAGATCAATGGTAAAATCCGCCAGCAGCGCGTCCCGCCTGTGATAAAACGGCGCCAGCAAATCACTATATCGCTGAAAAAAAGGGGCTTTGGAATAGGCGGCCTTGAGCGTTTCCCAATGCTGCCTGGCCCAATTGCGATCCCAGACAATGGGAATTTGATTGATGAGCCGACCCTGCGATACCGCCCCCTTAGCGGATACGGGGATGGTCAACCACAGCAGCCCTTGGGCGGTTTTGATCAAATTGCGGTTGCGCCAGCCATGTTTGTCGTACTGGACATCATCATAAAACACAAAAGTGTCCGCTTTTTGTATTTGATGAAAGTAACCCCGCCAAGGGATATACGATGGCTGTAAGATCACGCAGGTGTGCCGGGAAGCAACTGGCGTGGGATGGCAAGCTGGCGGCGCGCACGGGCTGGTGGCGGAGTTGCCGCCAGTCGATGGCTCACAAGTAGTGATCGCAAGCTCGCGAGAGTGGTGGGACATCCGTAATCGCTATAAAGGTGGCTTGTCGATCGCAACTAATGACAAATGTGGTAAATCCAGCTTGTTAACATCACAGCTTTTTTAGGCCGCTTTGCGGTTAAACTCGCGCCGCAAGAGGCCCATCACGACGGCATGGCATTTTTCCCCGCGCAGAACAAACTCTTCCCTTAGCAGGCCTTCGGCCAAAAATCCCGCGCGGCGATAAGCGGCAATCGCCCGCGCATTATGTTGGTGCACGGTCAGCCAAACCTTATTGAGGTTCAAGACGGTAAACGCTTGATCGGCGGCCAGTCGAACAGCCTGTTGACCGATACCCTTTCCCCGGGCTTCAGGCTCGCCAATGTAAATCGAAAGGCGGGCTGTTCCTAAATGCCTGTCAATCCGATCCAAGATCACATTTCCCACATGCGCGCCAGCGGCGGTAATCGCCCAGACGGCCATGTCCGGATCGGCGGTGGTCCGTTCTATCCAGGCCACGGTTTTTTCCAGCGAGGGTTCGCTGCGCAGGCCCACGTTATCGGCCACGTCCGGATCGCGCATCCACTGCAGCATGGCGGGAGCGGCGGCGACCGTAAGGGGCCGCAAACAAATTTGGGGAACGGTCGGCGGGGACATCGCGGAAAAAATCTTGGGCAAAAGTAAAGGGGGCAACGCTGAGCGTGGGCCAGATTATCGGCAGAGCGTCCCCGGGGAGCAAGAGCGAATCAGTCAATTAAGATTGGCAAATTAAAAATAGGCGAAGTCGTTGCTAGCATGTTTAGCAACTTCAGCCAGGGGAGAGAATCATCCTTTCAGTTAGCCTAGGTCCCGATGGGGATGGCTTGATCTTGGGCAAAATCCCCCCCTGGGTTACATTTAGCTTCGATTTTCTCCGTTCCCGGATGATGGCCGCGCAATCGTGAGGCACGGGTTGTTCATTATTATTGCCAGCAGGACCAGGCTATGCCTCCATTTGTAACCCTGTTTCGCCGGTGGGAACTATATCTTGTGGAGCTACCGCGGCGCTTTGCCATTTTGCCCGCGTTGATGATGATCGGCGTCACTTACCTGGTGCAACTGCTGTTGTTTTGCTCGACGTACGAGACCAATGACGATGCCGTCATGAATCTCTTTGCCGCGGGGCAGGGACTGGCCACCGCGCCGGACGAGCATCTGGTCTTTACGCATCCTTGGATTGGCCACCTCCTAAAATTCCTCTACACTTGGCTGCCGCAATTTCCCTGGTATGGTTGGTACCTAATGGCGACACAAATCGCCGCCCATACCGCGCTGGCTAGCGTATTACTGACTGGAAATTCGCGGCGGCGGGCCTATGTGGCATTGGCCGTCTGGCAGTGGACGGTCGGCCTGCATCTGTTGACGCATTTGCAGTTTACCACCACCGCCGCGTTGGCCGGGCTAGCCGGCGTGCTGCTGGTCTGGACGGGACTGGGCCGGATCCAGAAATATCTTGCTCCCAAAATTCCCCCGCAACCACTTTCGTCGCCAGATCATCGAGCGCAGGACATCGCGACGAATTTTGCCAAAAGCGGTTTTTCCCCCGTTGCGGTTGTTTTATATGACGCGCTCCCCTGGCTGGCCGCTGGATGGCTTTTTTGGTGTTGGGCCGTGATGATTCGCTGGTACACCCTAGAGATGTGGGTGGTGCTGGCCGCGCCTGTGGTGGCCTGCTGGCTGCTAATCCAACGCGCACGCCCAACCACCTGGGCCGTGGCGGCGGCAGTTGGAGTGTTATTTGGCGGGAGTGGCGTTGCGTTGCGGCAAATCCATATCGACTATTACCACAATGACCCCGCCTGGGCGGGATTTTTTGAGTACAACGAACTGCGGGCACAATTTAATGATTTGCTGGCCGTGCGTTATACCCCCGAATCGGCGGCCAGCTTTCATGACGCGGGGTGGAGTTTGAATGACCTGAATATGATTGTGACCTGGTGTTATGATGATCCGCGGGTCTTTTCCACTGAGAAACTACGGCAAATTTATCACAGCCGCAATTGGCAGGTTGAACGGTTGGGTTTGCCAGATTTGCCAAGATCGTTAGAACCATTATGGCTCGATCGACGGATCTGGACGCTAGTGGTGTTGCTAGCGGGCGTATTGGTATTTTTGGCCTGGGAGGACCAGCAACGGTTGTTGACGGCGCTGGCGGCGATTGTGGTGGCGGGAGCTTTGATCGGGGGACTGACACTTTTGCGCAAGACGCCTCCGCGACGGGTCTATTACCCGATAGCCGTTTGGCCGCTGGCTGCGGCGGGATGGCTGGCATCACGACGCAAAGCAACGGATGATTTACAAACAGAGGGCGTGGGGACACAATTTGGCACCCCGTTGACAAAGGCCGGAACTGCCAATGCTGGTTGGGCACCATGGCTAGCGGGGGGGGCCGCGACGCTCTGGCTGGCGGGGGCTATCTTGCCCGAGGTCTACCAGCAATACGCGTATAGCCGGCGGCAACTGGATTTATCTCGCGAGTTCAAAAACGACCTGGCGGCATTAAATTTTCAATCGGACCAGTTGTATGTGTTTTGGGGGGCGCAGGTGCCGCTGGATTTATTGCGGCCGACGGACAATCTGCAATGGCTAGGAAATTTACGAGCGATCATGCTGGGCTGGTCGCAACAGACCCCTTTGCATGCACAAATGAAAGCAAAATTTGGAGTAAAGAATTTACTCGCGGAATGGACGGACCACCCCCAGGTGCGTGTAATTTGTTATCCTACATGCTGCGAGTTATTCGCAAATTACGCCTGGCAGCATGATCGCCAGGCGGTGGGATATCGCCCACTGGCGGATTTTCGGGGAAATATCATTGTACGGTTTGAAACCGTGCGAGAGGTGACTGACAAACCCGTGGATTATCAACCCCCCCGGTAATTTTTAGTACCTCCTCGCAACAAATTCCTCCCACTTCCGGGGGCGCGCCGCGGCGTGACCCCCCCTACCCTGTGTCTGTCGCCTATCATCTCCTGCCTCCCGACTCTATTCTCTCAACTCCAGTCTCGAATCTTCCGTCTCCCTACCCATGTTCCTCCTGCCCGATAAGTTGATCAACCGTTTTCGCGCCGCTGGCCAAGAAAAGTTCCGGCTGCGGGATTATGTCACAGAGTTGCCTGCGGAACGGATCGCCAAAGAACTGGGCCCCGAAGCGATCGCCGATAAAGGTGAAAAACTACTGGAGACAAGTCGGCAGCGGCTAAGCAAAGCCCAGGAGTTATTGTATGCCGCCGACAGCTATGCGGTGCTGTTGATCTTTCAGGCGTTGGATGCCGCGGGGAAGGATGGCACGATCAAGCACGTCATGTCGGGCGTAAATCCCCAAGGCTGCCAGGTGACCAGTTTTAAGCAGCCGTCGCATTTAGAGCTAGATCACGATTTTTTGTGGCGGTGCAACGCGGCCCTGCCCGAACGGGGGCGAATCGGCATATTTAACCGTTCTTATTATGAAGAGGTATTGGTGGTGCGGGTTCACCCCGAATTATTGGCCAATCAAAAACTTCCGCCCCCGGCGCAGGGACAAAAACCGTCTTCCGGAAAACGGGAAGAATCGTTCTGGCGCGAACGGTATGATTCCATTAATAATTTTGAACGGCATTTAACCAATAACGGCACGGTGATTCTTAAATTCTTTTTGTATTTGTCCAAATCGGAACAAAAACGCCGCTTCCTGGAACGCCTGGACGAACCACACAAAAATTGGAAATTTTCGGCGGGAGATTTGGTTGAGCGGGGGCGTTGGGATGATTATTTGTCAGCTTATGAAAAAGCCATAGCCGCCACCAGCAGCGAATATGCTCCCTGGTATGTCATCCCCGCCGATACTAAATGGCTGATGCGCGTGCTGGTGGCCGATATCGTCGCTAGCACCATTCACGGCCTGAATCTCAGTTATCCGCAATTAACCCCGGCGGAATTGGCTAAATTTGCCGAGTACCGGCAGCAGTTATTGAGCGAGCCGGAATAACAAAAGGGTTCATTTATAGAAGAGCTAGTACAGCCGGATTTTATCACGGAGTAGCAGAGCAATTCACGGAGCGGCACGGAGACGGGCCAAAAAGACTAGAACACAGATTTTGCGGATCGGACTGTTTTTCACGGATCAGCGATTTGAAATGCGGTCCAATGGCGTTTGATATGCGGCGTTTGATCCTTTGAGGACCACCGGTTATTTGTTGCTTTGTGGGCCAAAGGCCCAACCTATCCCAGCCTAGGGCAAGCGCAGCGTCGCCCTAGGTTCATAGGAAGGAATTTAGGGAAGGGCCAACGGCCCGATTCATATTCTTGCCACTCTTGGTTTACGGACTGAAGCCCGTATCAAGTTTCAATATTGAATAGCCTTGGCAAAAAAAGAATTACCGATTCGCGAATCAGAACCGGATTTCAGGGATCGATATGCTAGCGCGGAATTCGCTACTCTTTAAACTGCTAATAGAAAACTGCCACTACACCCGGCGGGGGTCGAACCCACAACCTTCGGCTTCGGAGGCCGACACTCTATCCAATTGAGCTACGGGTGCATCGATTTCCTGTCCAAACCGTAGTTTAGCATTTTTACCCGCCGGAGTGAACAACCACCAAGGGGGAATTTTCGCAACTCTCCCGTGGATTTATCCAGTTGATGTAGAGTCGGTTAGATTTCCCGTAAATAGTGCAATAACCCCTGATCCCGCGCACCACGTCTGCCAGCGGGCTCAAACACCTGACTTTCCCTGGCTAGGGACTCGGCCAGGTCACATTCCAAAAATCGGGCCAGACCGAGCCGACAGAGGTTTTCTGACTCGGAATTATTGGAGTTCTGCACGCTGGCTGACACACTCCCGCGCGTCCCGCTGGCAACCGCGCGGGTGCCAGCACTGACAGAGCCGTTGACGCTGGCCGCGGTGTAGGGATCCGCAGCGGCGTAGTTTACCGAATAGCCCAAATCCGCCAAGGCCCCCACCGTGATCCGGCTGATCGGCAAAAAACTCCCCGGTCCGGCATAACCGGTCATCACTTCATTCCCCAAGATCGAATCCCGCCAGTGAGAATCGCGGGTGCCAGAACCGCCGGTGTTTTCGACCGGGACGCCAGTTTCGTTTCGTCCAAAAATTTGATTGTACGCGGTCAAGGCATTCGTCCCGACATACCGGGGATTGGACGTCCCCGCCCCGGTCAACAACCCCCGCGACGACCACATTGTGCCCAGGCCCAAAATATGGGCGATCTCGTGTTCCACCACCGATTGCAGCGACCCATTCCGTTCCATCGACGCCAAATCCGCGGTATCAAACCGCATAATGCCGTGATATGGCAATCCGCCGCCGCTGCGAAAACGGTCTGGCCCGGCCTCCCCCAGCACCCCCCCAGCCCCGTCGATGCTGGTCGCGCTGGCGTCAATTAGCAGGTCATCCACCACACGTCCATTATAGGTGGCATTGGGCAGGTCGCCGGTGATCACATTTTGCCAGCGATTGGCGGCGTTGCGGAAAATTTGCTGCTGGCTCACGGTCTGGCCGGTCATGTTCAATTCGATGGTGTAACCAGAGACCGGCGTAATTGGGGTAAAGACGGAGATCGCCTCCAGGTCCTGAGCAAGGCCAATTTGGCCAAAATTGTTGGCCTCATTCGTTTCCGCCACGGTGTTGGCCCCGTCGGTCCGCATCACCAGATAAAAAAACGTCCCGCTAAAGCCGGTGGGAAGCGTACCGGGCAACTGCAACGTGGCGTTGATCGTGCTAGAGGTACCCCCCGCGGCCAGGGAGTTAACTGTCACGGTCGTGCCGCCGGTGGACAGATTTAGCAAAATGTCATCGCTCGATCCCAAATGGTCCCGCGACAAATACCACTGCACGCCAAACGGCCCGCTGGCCCCCGTGCCGCTATTTTTAATCGCGGCCGAGACATTCACCGTTTGGCCCCAATAGCCCAGGTCCCCCGCGTTAAAGACCGCGCCGCTCAGGTCGCGCGTCCCGGTTGGAATGGGTGTGCTGGAATTGGCCTGGATGCCCATGGTATAACTTGGGTTTGTGACCCCTCGATAACCATAGACCCGCACATAATAGGTTCCCGCCGCGCGATTGGCCAAAGAGAGCGTTTCGCTATTTCCCACACCGGTGGAAGAGGTCAATAACCGTCCGTTGGCGTCGTACAATGCGGCATCCAAATCCCCCTGGGCATGGCTAAAATTCAGCGTGACGCGGCTATTGCTGGTTCCCGTGGCGGTGGTGGAGAATTTGTACCAATCGTTGCTGTCCGCCATGACCAGGCCGGTAAGCGTGGTGGAACTTACGGTTCCGAGCGCCGTGGCCGCGCCGCGGGTGTCGTTCTCTTCGTATCGATCATCGGCCAGGGCCGCCACCAGGGGGGTGCCGGTCGGCAGGCCGTGCAAATACGCTCGGGGTTCGAGGTTTTCAAACCGGCAATGGCGGGTGTGCGCGCGCACCTTCCCCACTTTAGATAATAGCTGCCGCATGGGTCTGTTCCTTAGTATGAGCGAGCAATACAACGTGGCGGCGCCTTGCCTAAGAAACCCGCCATGAGGTGGAATTTGCCGGTGCTTCCCTCCATCATCCACGGCTTAACGAATCACCGCGACGACATTTGATCGGCAAGATCCAGAATGTCCACAACCTCCGTTAAGAAGATGAACAGGTCTTATTTTTTAGCTTGCCGAAGCCAATTGCAAGAGAATTTGGCGGATCTTTCTGGTTTATTCCCTACCAAGAAAATCCAACCGTCAGGCCGTCAAAACCAGCGCGGAATTCGCAAAATGGTCGCGCTGGGCTAAAATAAGTTGACGATCAACCCCCGCCGCAAACCACCCCGCCCACAATCGAGCGCGCAGGATGACCCCTTTTTCCAGATTATTGACAAAGAGCGGTTGACGCATGACAACCGTCCCTGCCAACCCCCCGGCGCTGGTCGCTAGCACTTCCGCCGGCGTGAGTTCTTTGTCCCTGGTCCAATAAGAATGGGCCTGAAAAAAATCCAAGGGGTGGGCCAACTGCACATAAGTCCCCGCCGCTTGTTCGCAAATAGTCATGCCATCCGTCTGGTAACATCCGAGCGTCGCGGGTAGCACCGTCTCCAGTGTAATCCGCGGGTCGCTATGCCACTGCGGCGTATTGACGGAGATGATCAACTCGCAAGCCGCCTGCAGTCCCGCGGGCAGTTCGCGCTGGAGCCGCCAGTTTAACTGCAGGCGATTAGGCCGCATGGGCGTGCTGGCATAATTCACGATCAAATCCGCTTCGCGCACATAAGCGTCAATCTCGGCCGGGGGGACATGATCCAGACTAGGACAATCTTGAATTTGGAAGAAACCCGCCCCCTCGAGCGCGGGATGCGTGACCCGCACGCCCCGGTCGGGCTGGCACAAATCCAGCGTCCCCCGCGAAAATGAAAATTGTGTGGTGGCCGTCGTGCCGGCCAGTTGCCAAGCCAAGGGATGATACATGGTGGATGCAAAGGACAAATGGAAAACTGTCGCGTCGAGTTGCGCATTAGCCTAAAGCAGCGCACGCCGTTCTCCTAGCCCCGCTGGCATGCTCATTCACAAAAGTCTCGCGGTTAAACTCTAAAGAATGAACCGCGCGCTTACAAAGAATCTTCCAATAGCTGAAAGGAGCGCTCGTGAGTCTATGACAGCTTTTACCAAATAAAAAACCCCATCGCTCACTTGCGTAAACGATGGGGCCGGAACAGAGAAGAGGCCGAATGTCTGTCGTACTGCTCCTGGGATGAAAAAATGATGCCTGCAACCTTCAAATAAATTGGCCCGCGTTCTCCCTGTATTTTATAGACCACACGGCCACTGTCCACACAATTTCCTAAAATTTTCCACTCTTTTTTCTCACACGCCTCCACCCGCAAACTTTAACATCCCACGGGGAGGGGTGATTTTTAATTTCTTATGAATCGCCGCTAAAACTGTGAACTCCGGGCGAAAATGCGGGACAAAGATGTTAAAATAACCACCATGGGCCGGATAATTCACATTTCCTAGGGATTTCCATGGTGGAATTTGTCGAAGTCGCACAGCGTGCCGCGCGGGCGGGAGGTCAGGTCTTGCTCGATTGGCAAGGACGCTTTCAGGTACGGGAGAAAGGCCCCTCGGACCTGGTCACCGAGGCGGACCTAGCCTCGCAAAATGCCATTCGCAGCGTGATTTTAGCCAGTTTTCCCAATCATGACGTGCTCGGAGAAGAAGACCAAGCACCCACGGAGCGGACCTCTCCCTATCGCTGGATTGTCGATCCCCTGGATGGCACGACTAACTACGTCCATCGTGTGCCGCACTATTGCGTATCCGTTGCATTGGAAAAAGAAGGTCAGGTTCAATCGGGTTGCATCTATGACCCGATCTCGCGGGAATGCTTTACCGCCAGCCGGGGTGGCGGAGCATATCTCAATGGCAAAACGATCCGCGCGAGTGGGACGACGGAACTGGCCCAGGCGCTTATTGCCGTGGGCTTTCCGGCCAAGGTGCAGCCCGGCAGCCGCGAGATCACCGACCTGGGCCAGATCTTGACCCATTGCCAGGCGGTGCGGCGCACTGGCTCGGCGGCGCTCAACCTGGCGTATGTGGCGTGTGGTCGATTTGACGCGTATTGGGCACGCGAGACCAAGGCCTGGGACGTGGCGGCGGGGCTGCTGCTGGTGCAAGAGGCGGGGGGCGTGATTACCGGCTTTGACGGCGGCCCGCCGCGCCTGGATAAGCCCCGGTACGTGGCGTGCGGCACCGCTGCCTTGCACGAAGAAGTGATGCGGATTGCCTATGATGCGGGGTTGGCGTAGGGTAGAAACGGTAATTTAGTGTTTATTTGTAATGCCAATGGTTAGCGGGTAACCTCGGTCATTCACCGGGTACAGGGTAGCCAAGGAACTTGTTCCTTGGCCGCGCAGCGGTAGGTAGCACGCGCAGCGGCAAAAAGCCTTTCTTTCAATCTTTACGCTCCACCAATTGGGCTTTCTTGTGATGCGCACACTTGAACAAGTTTCAGTGTCCCCGCAATACTCATGGGCCTCGTCGCAATCATTTCCGCCCGTCCTAGTGCCTAGTTCGGTTATCGCGGTGATCCCGACATTTAAACCATCACGCCCAAGTTCGCAGGCCGATGATGCCCCAGTAGCCGAGGTAGCACGCGACCACGACATTGGCAAGGGAAACCAACAATGCGTGACGACGGACCCACTTGTTCATATTCCAGCTCCGCGCCCGGACTGCCTGCGCCAAACCGGCCACCGCCGTTCCGGCAAATAGCCATGTCAGCACGCAGAAGCCCACCGACCAGACAGTGGGTGTGCCAAATCGTTCAATAGGTTCATTGGTGGCCCCCGCGATCAGCAAAGTGAACGCTGTCACCAGCAAAAGCACCGCGACCAACGGCAAAACCCGGACGCTCATGTGGCGGACGCCTTGCATCCAGCCGAGCAACTTGCGGGGGACCCAGACCAGGGCAAACAGGACCGCGCTGAGCATCATTACCGCGCAGAACCCGGCGACCCCCCACTGCCCCCACACCCACCATCCCGGTACGCGGCGGTAATTAGTACGGCCAGGCAGGCTGCTCACCCCGTACATTTCGCCGTCCGCCTCGACGAACGCGATTGAGGGCTCCGATTCCTCCTCGCCGCGGAACAGGCCTGCTCTCCCGGCGGGTAAAAGGGTCATTGGTTCGCCAACCAGTCCACTGACCTTGAACCCGTCGCTCCCGACGGCCGCATGTTGGACCCCCAGCAACCGGTCGATAAATCGTTCCAACTCCACCCGTGGCGTGTGTGGCTCATAGTAACCGGCGAACTGCCGCAAACTTTCGTCGGATGGTTGGGCGGGCGGGATCGCAGCCGTCCCCCAGTCCCGCGTCAGGTATCCCAGGATTAGCTTTTCTATCCGCTCCAAGGCAGAGCGGTTGCCGGAGTTCAGCATCAGGACGTATCCCACACCGCGATCCGGGGCATACGCGTAACGTGCCACATAACTATTCAAGGCACCGCCGTGCCCCTGGAAGCGGAAGCCTTTATAAAACGAAGCATAGTTGCCCAGCCCATACCCGGCCCGCCCGGTGGTTCCCAGTCCCGTGGCGGAGGTCTCGAGGCGGGCGACCGACTCTGGTTCCAGGAGCCGCGTCCCCTGGTAGGTGCCGCGGTTCAAGAGCATCTGCACAAGGTGGGCGAGCTCTCTCGGCGTCACGTTCAGCGCCCCGGACGATCGACCGAGGATGTGTTCATAGGGGGTCGCTGTCACGCCGTCCGAACCGTAACCGATGGCCAACCGCTGGCGAACCGTATCCGTCATGAGAAAAGTGGCGGTCGTCATTTGGAGGGGGGCGAACACTTCGTCTTCAATATAGCGGTCGAAGGGTTCCCCGCTTGCCCGCTCCACAGCGTATCCGGCCAAAGCATACCCGGCGTTGGAGTAAGAGAAAAAGCGGCCAGGCCGCCAACGCGAGGTCCGCGGACGCGGGTCAAAAGCCAAGGACTCGCGGTGATCGCTATTGGGCACGCTGGCGGCATACTCGCGAACCATGATATCGTTAAACCCCGAGGTATGTTCCAGCAGGTGGACCAACCGCAGCGGGTCGGTGCTCTCCCACGGGTTGGCGAACTCGACATCCCCTACGAGATCGCGGAGCCGGTCGTCCAGCCGCACTTTGCCCTGCTCCCGCAGCTTTAACAGGGCAATCGCCACGAAACTCTTGGAGATCGAGCCGGCGCGGAACATGGTCTCGGGCGTGACCTCCCGCTCTGTGGCGATGTCGGCCGATCCAACCCCCGCTTCCCAAAGCACCTCATCCTTGGAAACCAGCACGACACCCGCGCCGGGGGTTTTGGTCTCTTGCAGGACGGCCCCGATGGCTCGCTGTAATTCCTCGGTTGATTGCGGGACTGGCGGCTCATCCCGCTTTGACGCTTCGTTGCAGCCGACGAGGAGCAGAAACAGCGCGCACAGACCTGGCATTATGACACTTGTGGCGAGCTGGCTTCGCATTTTTGAATCCTCGCATGGGACCAGGGAGACAGGTCGCCGAACGGACGCGATCATGAGACACGACTCGTGCTGTGACCAATATAAAAATTGATTTGGTCTGATCAGCCGCAGAACGCTAGCGTGGCACTGCCATTATTATCATTATATTCTAACGTTGCCCCGTTCTTGCTGGTAGATATTTCCTGGCACCCCCAGGAACAACCAAATAACTTGGCCAGTTTGCGAAGCAGTCGTGTGCCACTGGTAGAACACCAGTGCCGAGACGGGAGCGTGATAAATTGTAACGGATTGATCTTCGAAAAAGTCTGGACAAATAATTCTTAAGCTATGGGAAATCACAAACCCATTGGGCAATCACTGGCAAAATGCCAGTGGCACACTAAGTATCTCATAAGGAATCTATGCGGTGCCGGGAAATAGAACCGGCAAGAGCCGGGCCAAAGGCTAGATAAAAATAGGAACTTCGTCTGTGTCACCATAGGGTGAATCGCTACCCGGCTGCATTTCTTAACTCGTCGTCTGTGTTGTGCTCGAGTCAGTATCGAACGATACTTGTCCAGAGAGTAAGACATCGTCTTGAGTCGGAACGGCAACAATTTCCATTATTGCCCGATTATCGCCAATCATAAAATCCGATACAACACAAATGCCACGTCTATGCTTCACCGGATACTCTTCTTCGTACGCATAGAAAATATTTTTGGCCTTAGAGATCTTTCTTCGGTATTCCACGCACAACATCAACCGACGAAGAACGTTGCCTCGCCAACTAAACCCCTCTTCCAGATCACAAGTCAATGCATGGAATTGACTATTCTCCCAATCGACTTTAAAATGTCGAATAAAATCCATAAGTGACAAAGACGGACCCGAGGGATGATCAAAGACTTTGTCTTCCGGGGAAATTGACATTGAAGAGACTTCGTTTTTATCAGTCTGGTAAAATACAGCCGCAAATCCCCATTTGTTCTCTACAGCACCTAACACGCCCATGAATTCCGTTAATGGATTTTCAATTCTTCCATCTTCCACCTGATAGATGCGTGCAAGCCTTACTGATCGCGGGTGTAGTTCTTTCACGTGCTTGAAGACAGGTTGAGTAAACCCGGCCTCGGATAATGCGATGAGTTCTTTCGCTTTAAGCGTCTGCATCTTGTAGATCCAGTTTCCGAAATCCTCGATTCCAACCTTAACTGCACGTTTCTGAATTTCAACAAATGCACGGACAGATCTCTTTCCTTTTTCAATAATTCCGACATCCAATTGACGGAGCACGCCGACAGCGTCGCGCTGCTTGGTGTTTCTATGAACATTCTCAAATGGATGAAACGCTCGCTCGAAGACAAATCCCAATTGCTCCTGGTCTTTCCACCATTGTGCGTTCTTGCTTCGCTTGATGCCCACGTTATCACATTTGGCTAAAGTACATGTCGACTATGACCATAGTAGCTCGTTAGCGGATAGAATCCATTGGCAATGTAATACGCTCAATAAGCCGTTTGGGCGTATTGTGTAGTTATGCAGAGTTGTTGCGTTGGTGATCACGAGCGCGTTGTTCACGAACAGCCAAATCGTATGGGGATTCAACCTCGCCTTCAAAGTCAGTCGCCCCGTATTCAATCAGGGTCTCAACAATCGGATGGAATCTATCCCAGTCCATAAGGAACCGAGCCTGCATTGCAAGGTCGAGAGGTTTTTCTGTGTACGTAGATGCTGCTGGCTCGCTGGCGACGAAATTCGGGTTGGCACCGCGCTCAAGCATCATTCGCACAAGCTTTTTGTGACCGTTTAGAATTGCAGCATACAACGGTGTTGCACCTTCGTCGAATGGAATGTTTAGATCGAGTCCGGTTTCAATGAGGCGTTCCGCCTCGTAGACATTACCCCCATTGATGGCATCGAGTAATTTCTTATATTCGGTTGCCATTGGGGGTATCCGCATAACTGTAGCAAGTAACGGCTCGAAACCTTGGACTTTCCATCAGGACCGATATTATCGCGAGTCCGCCGCATTGGGTTGTTCGGCTGGACGTGGAGGAGATGTGTTTAACATATACCAGTATTTGTCAACTTTCTCAAACACAATTGTGTCTGACGGGGCATCTTTCACACCGTGCACAAACCACGCCATCTTACCATCCTTGTCCAGTTCCGGTTTAATGCCTTCGATCTTTTGCAAAATCTCTAGTAAGAAGGTTGCGTGTGTCTTCTCAAACTGTTCGGCGAACTGCTTTATCGTGAAATTCTTCTGATTCTTAACGTGTTCAAGCTGTTTCGGAGAAATAAATGTCGTAAGGAATTCCTCGTACTCCATTTTTTTCAGGAGGCGGATCGCTTCGGGAACGGCAGTCGCGAGTTCTTCACGCGGGTCAGGCTTGTCTTCTGCGAGTACCGACTTACTCAACCCAAGCAACAGAGCAAGAAATATGCCTAGCAAGCTCTTCTCAAGTATAATCTTTCCCATTGTATGAGGCCTTTTGTCCGAACATTGTATCATCCACGCTTTTCACTGGGATATTCGTAATATCCTGGACAGCTATAGAGCAGTTTTCATGTATAGTATCCCTTGAAAAAATCCTTGTCAAGAAACGCATCAACCTTGCAGGAATGCACTTAGATCCTGTCAGGCATCTTCGCCAATGCGTCAGATCCAGTAATATGCTTTCTAGCTAAACAAATCGCGGCTAGCATTTTGTGAATGCACCCAGCAGTGTTAGGCTATTGGTCCGGCTGACGCAACCGCGTTGCGGTAGGAGTTTTGGCTTGCCATATTCCCAGGGTAGCCGCTGCGCGGCAACCCAGGGCTTAGTTTCTTAACCGCGTTGCGGTAGATTCCCTTACCTCAATCCTCACCCAAAGGGAAAGGGAGTACCGCAACGCGCCCCGTTCATTGACAATAAAGCGAAACATAGCCCACGGGGTGCAACGCTGCGTACAAACCTGGGTGAGAGATCCGGCTACTTCAGGAACTTGTTCTGGGCTGTGCAGCGGTGAGATGCATTTCTGCAAATTCTTCCACTAACCCATAGGCTTCATGTACTGCGCTTACTGGAACTAATTCCACGCCACCTACAAATAGCCATTCTATTTGATTCTCACCTCCTCCCCCCTGCCCAAGAATTAAGCGGTTTTGCCCTCTTTTGAAACTCCCCAAATCACACAAAGTCCGCAGATTTACCGTTACGGTAATACTCTAGCTAGTTTATGGAATATAAGAATGGAGGACCTTCTTTGGCACTAAAGTTGCACATCTACACATGTGTTGCAGATCGCGGGTCGGCAGCCGGGGATAAAGCTCCTGGTGGCGGGCCTGATTTGGGCGGGGGGAAAGTGTTTTTGGAGTTTCCCATGCCCCATGGTTATTTGATTGATATGGATGGTGTGTTGTACCGCGGCACCGAGGTGATTGCCGGTGCGGTCGAGTTTTTGGACGAATTGCGCGCGCGGGGGATTCCCTTTCGTTTGTTGACCAACAATTCGCAGCGCGCGCGGCGCGATGTGGTGGCCAAGCTGGCGCGCATGGGAATCGACGTGGACGACGACAACGTCTTTACCAGCGCGATGGCCACGGCCCGCTTTCTGGCGCAACAAAAGCCCAACGGCACGGCGTATGTCATTGGCGAAGGGGGGCTGCTGACGGCCCTGCACAGCAACGGCTATGCGATTGTCGATCACGATCCCGATTATGTCGTGGTGGGTGAGGGGCGGACCTTTAACCTGGAAATGGTCGAGGCGGCGGTCCGCATGATCCTGGGGGGCGCCAAGCTAATCGCCACCAATCTTGATCCGAATTGCCCGACGCAAAACGGGCTCCGTCCCGGCTGCGGCGCGATGGTGGCGATGCTGGAGCTGGCGACCGGGCTAAAAGCCTTTAGCGTCGGCAAACCTAGCCCGGTGATGATGCGCGCCGCCCGCAAAGAAATGGGCCTGGCCACCGACGAAGTGACGATGATCGGCGACACGATGGAGACCGATATCATCGGCGGGGTGCAATTGGGCTATCATACGGTGCTGGTGCTGAGTGGCGGGACCAGCCAGCAGGATTTGCCGCGCTACGCCTATCGGCCCTCGTTGATCGTCGAGTCGCTGGCCGAGTACCGCGTCCTATTGGAACAGTCCGGCTGGCACGGATACGCACGACCGCCGCGTCCCCGTCCCGCGGTGATGCCTGTGACCGATGCACCGACGCTTGCCCAAGCCGAGAAAACCCCCCTCCCGCGCAAACGTGGCCGACTGGTCAAAGGGAACGTCGCGACTGGCGAAGCGTTGGGGAACAGTTCTTAACCGCTGGGGCTGGCGTCGTTAGTGGTTGGCCCAGGTTTTTTGCTGGATAGGATGGGAACTGGATAACACCGATTGGCGCAGCCTATCGGTGTCGCGCAGCGAGCTATAGGAATTGTGAGCGGTAATGACTTTTTCTAAAGACTTATTCTACAATCCAGTTACTCTTGCGGCTACACCGCCCAGGTTGACGAGCAAGCTATGCCACCCGCGAACGTCCCCTCCATCAAGTTACTCCCTTTAGATGTGTAATGGGGAGCTTTGTCGTTCGGGAAACGGACGCCGCCAGGCGGGAGCGGTGGCAGCATTTTGGTTCCGACTCCATGCACACCAGCACGCTCGGCGTACCGGTCATCAGTCGCCCCACTTGTTCAATCGCGTGTCGCTCGCTTTGTAATACGGTCCGCTCATACTTGTCAAACAGCGTGTTGTACGCTTCTTGATTAACAAGGCCCTGGCGGTCTTCGCCGCGAATTCCCAGTTCGGGCAGGTGGATATATTCGATATCAAGCCGCTCGGTCAGTCGCCGCAGGGTGGATTTGTGAAATCCGTACCTTCTTGCGATGGGATTATGGCGAACGTCGATGAGTTGTCGGATTCCCGAGACAATCAACAGATTCAGAAATCCGTCAATGCTTAGCCCTTCATAACCAGCGGTAAAGACCGCGGGTTTTGCTTCTGGTCGGGTGGCGTGCTTGCGGCGTTTACTGTTGACGGTGAATGCCGGGTATCGCTCATAAACATAATCGACCAGGGAGGCCGCGTCTGTATTTCCAAATCGGGCAAGCAATCGCTGGGCGTCACGTTCGATGTCCCTTCCTGGCGTTCCAACGGACTTTGCCACGGGGAAGTTGAGGGACCAATGGTTGTCGCCATCGTCCCGCAGGTAGCTTTGCGATACCAGCTTTTCCGCTTCCTGGTACAGGGCAAAGGAAAAAGGCCCGTAGAGATAGGGGACAAAATCGTAAAAGGCCGATCCTCCCGACGTTTCGCCTTCAAATCGTAATAGAAAGCACCACTTGGTCAATTCGGTGCGAGAGACGGGGCGGTCAGCGAGTTTCAGCAGTAGTATTAAAAGTTTTTGTCGATTCAACATCGCTTTTTTCGCCGATAATTTTTCCGCATGCTCCGACTTACCCCACACCGGCCAATATTGTAGGCATGGCAATTAATGCCGCCAACACGAGTTGCAAAGGTGCCGGATTTTTGCTAGCGGGCCACCCTGCGGACTCATGCCGTGCATACGGGAACAAGCTCCAGTGTTACCCCCTTTCCCCCCTCACTCATAAACCTCAAAGCGCCATTCTAGTCGGTCGCCGGGTTGCAGGGTTTGCACGCCTGCGCCGCGGGTCGCTTGCTTGTCATTGATGTAGTAAATCCAGTTTTTCCCTGCTTCCCCGGCCCCTTGGTTGGCGATGCCGCCGATCTCGCTCACAAACGCGCTTTCTCCCGCGCCGGTAATCACGGATGTCAGGTCCTGGGCCGCCGCCTGCCGCAGGGCATCGACCACGGTCAGGCCTGCTTGCCAATCGATCATCAGCGACTTTGGCGCGCTGGAATCGCCATAGTCGATCGTCAGCGTCAACTGGGGGGCCTGATGCGGCTGTCCCGCCGGAGTTGCGTTGTTCTTTCCTACTGGCGCGCTTGGACAGCCAGCGTGAGCGAGCGCTAAGTATATCGCTACGACTAAAATCCAGTATTTATGTAGAGTCATGAGTTTGATCCGAGCGTAATCTTTACACTTATCATCCTAGCGCGGATTTTGCCCGCAACACAACGGGAACCGACGCTTACCACTATTTGTCGAGCTGAATAAATCGGGCCGTTGGCCCTTCCATTTGTCACTTCCAATAGACCTAGGGGGACGCTGCACTTGCCACAATTCCAATCAGCACGGCTGGGATAGGTCGGGCCTGTGGCCCGCAAATAAAGGGGCAACATAAAATCTTCGCACAGTGAGCAGCTTTGATAGGTTAGTCGTACAGGGTGTCAACCGACAATTACGCCGAATAATTTCCATTCCACTAATTGGCGCAAATCCGTTCCATCTGCGACATCTGCGTTCTATTGGCTGATTTGTGTCTACTTGGTCACTTGCCCTGTCGGCCAATACCCGGCATGATACAGGGTATCTTGCCACCACCGCCGATTTTATCATGCCACCACCCACGTTGACACTCAGTTTTTTGCCGGGGGACCTGGCGCAGATCGCCATTGCCGACCCGCACCGCGGCGCAAACATCCTTAGCTCGAGCGTCTTGGCCGAACTGGTCGACATTTTGGACAAGCTGCGCGAGCGCTCGGACCTGGCCGGTTTGATTCTCATTTCTAGTAAGCCCGGCAGCTTTTTTGCCGGGGCGGACCTGCGGGAACTCGCGGCCAAATTTGACACGCCCACGGAGCGGATTTTTGACTATTGCCAGCGCGGTCGAAGGCTCTTTGCCCAGTTGGGGGAGCTTCCGTTTCCCACGCTGGCGGCGATTTCCGGCCTGGCCCTGGGCGGAGGGGCCGAACTGGCCCTGTGGTGCGATTATCGCATCCTGGCGGACAACCCCCAAACGGCAATCGGCTTTCCGGAGGTAAAAATCGGCCTGATCCCCGGCTGGGGAGGAACTTTTACCGCGGCGCGTCTGGCGGGTCTTGGCCCCGCGGTCGAAATGATCTGCGGCGGCGAACCGCTTCCCGCGGCCAAAGCGCACAAGTTGGGGCTGGCCGACGCCTGTGTCCCCAGCGGCGAACTAGCAACCGCGGCGAGGGAATTTTTACTCTTGCAGCACGGGGGACCGGCACAGTTGGCCAAGTTACGCCAGCAAAAATTTGCCCCGCTGGCGTATGATCCCGTCGAATTGACATTTTTGCGGCATACCGCGCAGGCGCACATTCAAAGCCAGACCCAGGGGCATTATCCTGCTCCGCTGGATGCGCTAGATGTCATTTGCCAATCGGTCGGTTTGACGCGGGAAGTGGCCTGCGATCTGGCCGGGAGGCGGATGGCGGAGTTGGTTGGCACGCCGGTCAATCGCGCGCTGGTGCAACTCTTTTTTAGCACGGAACAAAACAAAAAAGACCCCGGCATTTCCCGCGAACGGGCCGCGGAGCTGACTCCCACGCCCCTGGAACATGTCGGCGTGATCGGGGCGGGAATCATGGGCCTGGGGATTGTCGCGGCAAATCTAAAAAATCGCGTGCCCACCGTCTTATTTGATGCCCAAGCGCAGGTCTTGTCCGCGGGCGCGCGGCAAGCGCTGGAGGAAGCGGCCTGGAATAAGGAACTGCGCCGGACTAGCCTGGAGCGGCTGGCGGAACTGCAGCCCCTGTTGCAGACAGCAACCGCCGATGGCGAATTTGCCCAGTGCCAGTTGGTCATCGAGGCGATCATCGAAAATCTGGAAGTCAAAAAGCAGGTGCTGGGCCGGATCGAACAGTCTGTCGCGGGAAATGCCATCCTGGCCAGTAACACGTCGACGATCCGGATTGGCCAGATCGCCGCCGGCCTTACCCGGCCAGAGAGATTTTGCGGCTTGCACTTTTTTAATCCCGTGCGCAAGATGCGACTGGTCGAGGTCATCTGCGGCCCCGCGACCAGCGATGCCACTATTTTGGCCGCCACGGCTTACGCCAAACGCCTGGGCAAAATTCCCATCGTGGTGCGCGATGGGCCGGGCTTTTTGGTCAATCGGCTGCTTTCGCCGTACCTTAACGAAGCGCTCGCGTTGTTGCACGAGGGAATTTCCCACACCGCCATCGACGAGGCCAGTGTCGCCTTTGGCATGCCCCTGGGACCATTTGCCCTGTACGATCTGGTGGGGATTGATACCTCGATGTACGCGGGCCGGACTATGTACGAGGCCTATCGCGAACGATACTTCTTGTCGCCAGCCCTGGTTACCTTGTACAAGCAAGGCCGTTTGGGCGTGAAATCTGGCGCGGGATTTTACCAATATGGCAACGGTAAAGAGCGGGAACGGCCGCAATTTGACCCGCGTTTAGCGGAACTTTTGGGGATAACGCCCGCCGATAACACGATTAGCATCGAAGAACTGCAATGGCGGCTGTTTTTGCCGATGGTCCTGGAAGCGACCCGCGCGCTGGAGGAAAAGATCGTGGCACACGTCGGCGATGTCGATTTGGGGATGATCTTTGGGCTGGGATTTCCGGCGTTTCGGGGGGGACTGTTGGCCTGGGCAGACAGCGTGGGCCTGCCGCAAATTCTAGAAAAAGTGCAAAGCTATGCCGCGCTAGGGGTGCGCTGGCAACCGACGCCGTTACTGGTCGAGATGGCAGCGGGGGGGAAGAAGTTTTACGGTGCGGAAAGTACCGAAAGTGGAAAGGAAAGAAAGTACTAACCGTGGGCTAGTGGCAAATGGCTGATCCTACCGTGTTTGGTTAAGTAAATTAGCGTAATAACCGTGGGCTAGCGCCTGGCGGCTGATTTTATCTTACTACTAACCGTAAAATTCTTCACAGTGGGTAAAGATTTTCGTTGGTGATTCATTGCGGGCCAAAGGCCCGATCTATCCCAGCCTAGCAGCCCGTTGAAACAGCCTCAGTTCACATAATTTATCGTGGTTTTGGCGAACCAAAAAAACCACTGACCGCGCCAGTCGTTTGAGTTACGATAGGCAACAAAGTAAAGTTCATGCGATTTGAAATGGCAACCTGATCCAAGTTAAACTGAAAGGCAATTGAACCACTAATCCGCACTGATCATCACTAATCCAGACAGGATTTCCCAGCTAGTAGAGTCTATAGATTGATTATGGTGGCAAAAAAACATTCTGGATTAGTGTCGATTAGCGAAGATTAGTGTTCACAAATTTTTCTTCAAAAACCTTTTTTAGCTTTCACTAGCGACCTGTTGACTGGTAATTGCTGATCCAAAATATTGTGGTTTTGACGAACAAACAGCAACCAGTCTCAGAGCATGCGGTTTGTATTTTAACAGACTGTTAAGGTAAGCGCAGTGTCGCCCTAGGATGTAGGTTAAACAAACTGGAAGGGCCAACGGCCCGATTCATCCGCTACGGCCAACAAAATAGGCTAAAAGTCCTTTGGGTTGCGGGCTGAAGAGCGGCAATAACCCTGGGCTAGCGCCCAGCGGCTGATTTGACTAACTCAAATCTTTAACTGTGACAAAGCACTAGCGCCCAATGCCTGATTTTATCGCGTTTGCCAGTATTGTTCTAAAGCCGCATCCCAGGTAGGCAACGGTGGCCCACCATACTTTGTCACCAACTGTTGATAGAGACCAGTATCCAGCACGCTATACGCCGGTCGCGGCGCGGGCGCGCCGTACTCGGCGGTGCTAATTGGCTCTACTGTGGTCTCTAGGCCGCTCAACTGGACAATGCGCAGGGCTACCTCATGCCAGGTGGTGGCTCCTTGGTTCACAATGTGTAATAGATTAGGCCAGTCCCCCGCCGCGCGCAGCGCTTGCTCATTCAGTACCAAAAACCAAATCGCCGCCGCAATATCCTCCACCCAACTCGGGGTGCAGTGCTGATCTGCCACCACCCGTAAATTTGGCCGCTGCGCGGCAACCCGTAGGATGGTTTCGACAAAGTTGGCATGCCCCGGCTGACGCAATTTGCCATAGAGGCCGCAGGTGCGGATGACTAGGTGGCGGGGTGCGGCCCGCGCCGCCTGTTCGCCCGCTAATTTTGACCGAGCATAGACCCCTTGGGGGGTCGGGAGGTCAGTTTCGATAAAGGGGACATTTCGGTCCACAGTCCCATTAAAGACGTAATCCGAACTTAATTGCACCAAAAGCCAGTCTTGGCGCTGGCATATTTCGGCTAATTTTTCCACTCCAGCGGCATTGACGGCCTGACAGTCCGCCGTTGCCGTTTCCGCCTTGTCCACCTGGGTGTAGGCGGCGCAATTGATCACCCCGGCAAGTGGCCCGACCGAGAGCAGTCCCCCCGTTAAATCCGCGATATTCGCGGTTAAATCCGCTTGTTGACGGGTGAGCGGCACGGCGTGCCCGGGCTGTTGAGCGGCTAGGGCCTGGCCTAGCTGGCCACCCCCCCCCACAATGGCATATCGCGTCATAGGTTGTATTTTTGACTGAAAAAGTGCGGGGAACGTAAAATTTACCCGAAAACAGAATTGCGATCTCCTTTCGGCCCAAGCATAATAGCATTTCTAGGGCCGCTAGGGGTACCCGGCAATCACGATCATGGCAAACATCACGCTGCGCATCCTGGACGGCACGGATCGTGGTCGAGTTTACGAAAACTTGGCCACGCCCATCACGCTCGGTCGCGAGGAAGGAAACTCCATTCAATTGAATGACGAGCGGGTAAGCCGCTTTCATCTCAAAATTCAAAGCGACCGTGACAAAGTGGTGCTGACGGACCTGCAAAGCACCAATGGCACCAAAGTCAACGGCGAAGACGTCCAAGTGCGGATTTTACGCCACGGAGACCTGATCTCCATCGGTAGGTCGGTGGTGTTGTTTGGTTCGCCGCAAGAAATCAACGACCGGATCGCGGAACTACAGCGGCAGCACGGGGCCGAGTCCCTTTCCGACAGCAAAGCGCAAGGGGCCAAGGTCGAATCAGGCACGGGAAGCCAAATCTCCGCCAACCCGCAGGACTTTGACTTTGAGCTGAATTGGAGTTCCAGTTACGACTATCAGCATTTGCTGCATCAATTGCAACTGCCGGACCTGCCCCAGGAACTTAGTCCCGCGCAGACCGCGCAACTTTCGGAATTGCTCGAGTACATGCACATTCGCCTGCGGCAAGTTCTGGCCGCCGCCAAGATTAAAGGCCCGATGGAGCTAGTGCTATTAGAGTATCAACCCTGGCAGCAACTACTGGATCTGCAGGGGAAACTGGCCGAATATCTGAAAACGATCGGCGATCCGCGGGAATAGTTAATTCGCGTTCCCCGGCGATGCTGTTCCACCCTTTGCTTGGCTGATCCCCGACAGAGGGGATCTCCCCTGGTTTCTCCCGCCGCAAATAACGCCCGCCGCCATGCGGGCGTATATTTGCAAAGCGTGGGGAATGTCTTTACTAGGCGACCAGCTTCAATTCCGGCGCGATGCCGGTGATGCCATAGACAAACTCTTCGAAAATCCGCACATCCAGGGCCGACGCGCTGTCCGCCTCGGGATGGAACTGCGTGCCCACCGCCAGCCAGTCGGGCTGGATGCTTTCGATGGCTTCCACCACGCCATCCGGGCAGCGGGCCGAAACCACGAAACCGGGGGCGATCTCGTCACAGGCCATGTGATGCATGCTGTTCACGCGAATTTCGCTGTCTCCGTACACCCGTTCGAGCATGGTGCCCGGCACGACGGTCAGGGAATGACGATGCCCCGCGTCCAACGGATCCTTATGCGGAATCGCCTTGGGGCAGTCCTCGGGCAGGTGCAAAAATAAATTTCCCCCTTGCGACAGGTTCAGCAGTTGCATCCCCACGCCAATCGCCAGGATCGGCAGCCGCCGCAATGAAACCAGTTGCATCAGCAAACGGTCAAAATCTTCGCGGCGTTCCTCGAGCAGTCGAATGGAGGGATGCAGCATGTAACCATCGCGTCGGGGATCCAGATCGGCCCCCCCCACAAACACAATCCCATCCAACAAGTCCAAAATTCGCTCCAGATCGTCCTGATTTGTTTGGGGAGGAATAATCAGCGGAATTCCCCCCGCCTTGAGAATCGCGTCATAATAACCCGCGCTTAGAAAGCTAAATGCCGGAGAGTCCTTTTTGGCATTCCGGTAGTCCGCATTAATTCCAATAATCGGTTTTCCGCGCATCATGCACCGTCGCTTTCTGGACTCAATCCATGAGTCCGTAAAAATGAATTCGGCGTCCACGGCCGCTGGTGGCCGGGTATCGCCCGCCATGCCGCTGGGCGAACGAACCATGTTCGCCCCCGTCTGTCTCCACCACAGAATCCGCCAGTCAGCCCACCAAAAGCCCCCCGGCGAATCGTTTTGTAATACGTGCGAAAAGGAAGAAAAAAGAAAAGGAAAAACTAACCGCAAACTTGTCAGGTTGCAAAAAACCTGACAACAGGCCCGTTGTCAGTCAGGCTTTTGCCGAACACCGATCCGTGGCAAACCGCAAAAGCTGGGGTTGTTGTACCTTGAACTATTGAAATCGCAAGTAAAATCTATATTTTGCGTTAAAATTATTTTGCTTGCACAGAATCCTGTGCTAGCGACGGGATTTACCACAGCGCTAAGTGATCCGCGGGATGACCACAAGGGTCCTCAAATTAGGCTACCGTGTTCCCTGGGAAACTTTGCCGCGTCCGTGTAAATTATTATCCAGCAATGACTTATACTCCCCGCGTAGCATCATCCAGATGTCCTTGCCAAAGGTGGAACGACCCGGGGCAAAAAATCTATCCTTTTTAAGAGAATTGTGGGCATGAGCCGCCATTTTCAATTTTCCCGCGTGCGCCTGGCCGCAGCGCATTATTCCCTTCCCGCCGAGGTCCTCGGCAGTGGGCAATTAGAGACCGCGCTGGCCCCGCTCTATGAACGGTTGCGTTTGCCTCCGGGCCGATTGGAACTGATGACAGGCATTCGCGAACGACGGCTCTGGCCGCGCGAACTGCTTCCCGGAAAGCAAAGCGCGCGCACGGCGGCGGCTTTGCTACAACAGACCGATGTCGACCCCGCCCGCATTGGCGCGCTCGTGCATGGATCCGTTTGCCGGGATTATTTAGAACCCTCCACCGCTTGCGGAGTGCACGCCGCGCTCGGTTTATCCGCCGATTGCCTGATCTACGATGTCTCTAACGCCTGCTTGGGCCTGCTCAATGGCATGTTGCAAGTGGCGACCTTGATCGAGTTGGGACAAATCGACGTGGGCCTGGTCGTGGGGACGGAAAGCAGCCGCGCGCTGGTAGAGACGACCATTCGCGCGCTCAATGAAGACCTCTCGCTGACGCGCGAATCGGTCAAAAGCGCGATCGCGTCCCTGACGATTGGTTCCGGCAGCGCGGCTGTATTATTGACCCGTTCGGAATTATCCCCCGCCGCGCCGCGGTTGACGTCAATGCTGGCCCTGGCCAAGACCGAACACCATCAACTGTGCCACAGCGACCGTGACGAGGCAATCGGCAGCGGCATGGCCCCGCTCATGCGGACTGATTCGGAATTACTGATGCGCGCGGGTATCGCCGCCGGACAACAGGCCTTTGATTTGTGGCTGGACCGATTAGGCTGGCAAGTCGCGGATATTCAAAAAACTGTTTGCCATCAGGTCGGGCTAACGCATCGCAAACTGCTCTTGGAAACGCTGGGACTTTCTCCAGAGCGAGACTTTTACACCGTGGATTGGTTGGGAAACACCGGCTCGACCGCGCTCCCCATCACTTACGCCATCGCGCGCGAGCGGGGGTTTGTCTTGCCCACGGATCGAGTCGCGCTGCTGGGGATCGGTTCGGGGATCAATGTGCTGCTGGCCGGTTTGGAACCCGCCTAGGGACAGTCAATGCTACACGATGCCCTTAGTCGCCTCATCATTGGATTTATTTAACTCCCCACCTGTCACATTGGATATTTTTATGCCACAAATTCCGTCGTGCAACCTCGCCTATCCCCGGAAAATTTTAATGGGGGTGCTGTTTTGTCTGATCGCAAGCGGGATTTTTTGCCAACCCGTTTTTGCGTGGACGGACGCCGGACACAAAATCATCGCCTCGTTGGCGTATCGTCAATTGTCCCCCGCCCAACGTTCAAAGCTGGTTGAGATTTTGCGTTCCCATCCGCGGTATGCCGAGGACTTTGCCGCGCAAATTCCCGTGGAGTTGGCGGATGCCCCGGACGAGGAATTGGCCGAATGGCATCTGCAACAAGCCGCTATCTGGCCGGATATCGCGCGGGACCTGCCGGAGCAAATCCGCCCCCGATTCAACAAGCCATTTTGGCATTGGGTGAATCATCCCCTCTTTTTGACCAGCGCGGACCGGCAAAAATTGGAGCCAACCTTGCAAATTAATCTGCAAACAGCCCCGCCTTCCGTGGATGCCGCGGCCGCGACGCTCGACCAAATGAACATCATCCAGGCACTTGCCTGGTCGCGACGAACGCTGGCGGATAACAACGCCCCCGCGGCCGACCGAGCCACGGCGATCACTTGGCTGTTTCACCTGACCGGCGATAGCCATCAACCGCTGCACTCCACCGCGATCTTTACTCCCCGTTTGTTTCCCGCCGGAGATCGCGGCGGCAACCTGATCTCCACCGGACAACGCACCAATTTGCACTTTGTCTGGGATGCGCTCAAAGGAGAACGCCTGACCCTGCGCGAAGCCCGCAATAAAGCCCTGGGCATGATCAGCACGCCCGCCCAACAAGCGGTGGGCCTGGTGGCGGCGGCGCAGTTGGATCATGAAATCTGGCTGAAAGAAAGCCATATTTTGGCCAAAACCGCCGTCTATGACTCCGTGGTGCTGGGGCATATCCGCGCGTTTGAGGCAAATCCCGCCGCTGAAAAACTAGAACCATTGGTCCTGCCAACGGAATACCTGCAAACGGCGGGACAGATTGCCGAATTGCGGCTCATCCAGGCCGGTTACCGCCTGGGTGCGGTCGTGGCCGAGTGCCTCGGTGAGTAGGTTTTGTGAAAATGTCCTCATCACACTCCGTGTGATGATACCGCTAACACCGTTAGACATTTATTCGCAACACTATCCTCTAAAAAAGCAAATAAATCGGGCCTTTGGCCCTGCAAATCTGCATATCCATGTTCTTAGGGCGACGCTGCGCTTGCCCTAGGCTGGGATAGTTCGGGCCGTTGGCCCGCAAAGAATTAAATGCCGTTGGCCCGCAGAGAAAGTTCCTACGCTTAAGATTATTTAGCAATACTACCCACAAAAAAGCACACCCCAAATGCCTATCACGGAGTGAGAGGAGCACATTCACTCATCCGCTTTACATTGTCGTCATCACACTCCGTGTGATGATACCGCAAACACCGTGCGACATTTATTCGCAATACTACCCACAAAAAAGCACACCCAGAATGCCTCTCACGGAGTGAGAGGAGCACATTGCACATTAATCATGTTCAACAGGACCGAAAAAGAAGCATCCCCTGCATGAATCTGCCATGACGGCCATTTATTTTTCCACCTTTAACTCCAAACAGCCCAAGGCGCATTCTTTCGCCCCTTCGATCCACACCCGGACCAGCAATTCTCCCGTGTATTGGGCTGGCAGCGGAATGGAGATTTCTTGCCTGCCCGCCGGTTGCTCGCTTTCGCTATGCCACAGCCGCGCTTCCAGGCATTCCTCGTAAATTGGTTGATATTCGGCCAAGGCCGCGGGAGAGGAATCATACTTTGTCCGGTGGGTAAGGGAGCGCGCGGTTTGACCCGGCGGCAGGCAGACATCCCAGCGGCATTTTCCCGCGCATGGCAAGGTGGCCGCCACCGTGATCGTACTTCCCCGCGCGGCCCGCGCAGGCCCAGCCAGGGAAATCGTTCCCGGCCGCGGGAGTTGCAGCAGCGGATCGCCAAAGAGCGTGATCAAATGCGCGTGTTCCAGTAATTCGGCGGAGGCATCATGCCCCTCGGGTGTAAGGACCGCGGCTGTGGCATCCAGCGCCCGCCGCACGGGCAGCCGTTCCGCCCGCTCCGGAGGACGCAAGCTGCGCAGCTTGGCCTGTTGGACTACCTGCCCCAGGCGAATATCGCCGGTCCCCCCATCGGTCTCGCGCAAGCCCGCGTGCAATCCCTCCAGCCCGAACACGCTCATGCCATAGGGCATGGCGACACGGGTGTTGGCGATCACCGCCACCGGACCCGCCGGTTGCCGCAATATTTCCTCCGCCAGGGCGTCTTGCGCCTTGTCAAAGGCTCCCGTTGAACAAGCCAAAAAAATCGCAATTGGGGGCGTGCCCCGGGCGCGCATTTCCCTACAATCCTCGAACCGCAAAATAGGATATGCCCCGCGATCAGGTGTGTACAAATAATCCAAACCACGCGGCTGCCCATGCCCCACATAAATCCAAAACAGGCACCCCTCATTAAAGCGGTCACACGCCGCCCGCGTGAATTGACGGGGAGATGGACAGTACGGGCTGCTCCAACTCGCTTGGGTAAGGGTGGTGCTGTAACCCCGTGGTAGGCCCGTTAATAATATTTGCCGCGCGCCGCTTTCGATCACATTATCTGTCACCGCGCCAAAGCCCCCCACCCCCGCGACCAGGTTAACCCGCCCGCGCCACCACCCATAATCGCGCGATTGCTCATAGTCGATCGTCCGCCGGGCCAGCAGCGCCAGCTCCGTCCCGTTATCCACCGGCCAGCGGCCGCACGCCACATCCGGCACGTCATCCCCATCCAAATCCGCATAAGGCAAATCGCTGGCAATCAACTCCTCTCCCCCCCAACCGGGGATCACCTGGGCCCGCACATAATGCGTCGGCGTGCCCGGCCGGACCGGGGCTGATTCCACATAACGAGGAGTGGCGGGGGCCAGGGTCGTCGCGTATGTTCGCCGGGGAGCGGCGGTCCCTCTGGCCCCCTCCCTGCGGGGTATGGCGTCAAAAAAATTGGGCCGGGGAACATCCGCCTGGGGGACGGGGACATCCCCGATCAGCAGCACCGCCGTCAAAGGGCTGGCCTGATGCCGTAGGATCAGCTCGGCCCGCGTTTGGGCCGCCGTGGCGGCTGGTTCCACCCAGATCAGTTGATATCCCTGTGCCGCGCGATAAGCGGCCCATTTGTCCAGCGCGGTCCGCCATTCCGGTGGGCAAACGACCGCGACCAGGTGTGTCGTGTTGGACGCGGCGGCTCCTGGCGCAATGCCGATTTCTGGTGATTTTTCCGCGGATCGCGGCCCCTCTCCCGGCGCAGGAACATCTTGGGCGTGCAAACGGCCAAAAGTGGCCATCGCAAACCCCGTCCAGGCGCAGATGGCCGCTAAATGTTTGTGAAAAATCAGCATAAACTGCCTGCCGGTATAAAAACGGGCTAAAAAATCAGGATTTAACCACCTTTTTAAAGATTATCCATTGCAAACGGACGGGGCAATTGCATTGGGTTACGATCTTTAACCCAGCTAGGCACAAACTGGATTCTGCGTGTAATTTATAAATTGCCTTAAGCCAAATTTCGGCTACAATTGCAGATGAAATTGCCGATAATGCTCTTGTCCCCCTGTTTGTGAAAGATTTCACATACTTTTTGGATACATCCCATGGCCAAAGCTGGACCCCGTAAAAAGCTGCCCAAGGAACTGGCCGTCATTAACGCCGACAACTGCACCGGCTGCGAATCCTGCCTCGAGGTTTGCCCGGTCGATTGCATTGTCAAAATCCAACAATACGACCAGTTTGAAAACCTGCAAAGCTGGTGCGAGATCGACCTCGAGCGCTGCGTCGGCTGCGAGGTTTGCGTCCATATTCCGCAGAAAAAGACCAATCCGTATGAGCTAAAGGTTTGCCCGTGGGACGCCATCGAAATGGTCCCCACCGAGCAGGTGGCAAATTATGTGGCCCAGATTGGGGGTCCGCCGGAATATATTCAAAAGAACTGGGACCGCCTGGTCGGCACGGCGCATCACCTGGCGGAGCTGAAGGTGTTGAATGGGTAAAGTAGCAGGCACGGTCCCCGTGCCGCATTCGTAGCAGGCACGGTCCCCGTGCCGTTCGGCCATAATGATGTTTTAATTCAGTTTTATGGCATTGGTGAGAATCTCGCTAACGTACGCTGCCAGGCTCATTGCTTATCGACATCGGGACGATGTCGGCGACGTTGGGCACGGTCCCCGTGCCGTTCGGCCATAATGACGCTGTAACGCTCTAACGTTTCGCCATGAAAATACCCTGCAAAAATGCTTTTCGACATCGGGACGATGTCGGCAACGTAGCAGGCACGGTCCCCGTGCCGTTCGGCAAATAACGCTCTAACTTTTTGCTGCGTGAAAACCCTGCAAAATTGCTTATCGACATCGGGACGATGTCGGCGACGTAGAGCACGGTCCCCGTGCCGTATTAGCAAAAATTTTGTTTAATCGCAGTAATGCAAATTATTCTATAGACGCTGCCAGGCTTATTGCTTTTCGACATCGGGACGATGTCGGCGACGTGGCGACTTAATCGGTAACTGATTCTCTGCAAAAATACAAAAATTCATTTTCCCCCAACAATGCCTTCTTTGGATTCTCAGCAATATATTGCTTTAAATATTGAAACTGTTCGGGGCTACGCACAAGATGATCAAAGCTTTCCGGTTGCCAAAATCGTCCACTTCGACCCAATGCCTGATTTATTTGGCGAGCGGAATACGACTTCCATGAATCGCACTGGTCTTCCAAATTGCTTTTCCCTAATAAACAAACTAAAAGATGAGGCGGACATCAAACTCAAACGCAACGCGGGTTTAGGAGCTAGCGTAAAAAACTTCGTGGGCGGTTTGGAAGCCCAGGCATTCGCGGGGTCTGTGGTTGATAAGATCTTGGACCCGGCGGACCTCTTGCGGAGTGACGTTT
>JANRLT010000031.1 GCA_033762255.1 Pirellulales bacterium
CCTTTGGTTCCCCGGAAATCCCGCGAAATCGTATTCCGTAGCAGAACTCGCAAGAGTTCTGGCTTTATGTTTCGTAACCAAACTGGTTCCGACGGCACCGGGACGGTGCCTACTACTCTGGAATTCTCGCGAATTCCGCTATCCGTAGCAGAACTCGCAAGAGTTTTGGCTTTACCCTTCGTAACCAAACTTGTTCCGACGGCACCGGGACGGTGCCTACTACTCTGGGATTCTCGCGAATTCCGCTACCCGTAGCAGAACTCGCAAGAGTTCTGGCTTTACCCTTCGTAACCAAACTTGTCCCGACGGCACCGGGACGGTGCCTACTACCCTGGAATACCGCTACGCCGCAACGGGGTTTTCCCAGCCGGCGGTGGCAATCCACGATTTATTGAGGCCTAGGACCTTTTCCGCCGTAACAGAGGCATGCGGGAATAAACGGCGGACTTCCGCACCGCTGAGAAGACGTATTTCCCGCACCAGTTCCACCGCCGCGGCCCGATCACGCACGCGGCCATAGGTTCCCAGGGAGACATGTTGTAACAACCATACTTGGGCCCATTCGGGCAGGAACTGAAAACCGGGGGTCAAAAAGTGCGGCTCAATGGGAAAATAGCGATTCGGCGTTTGAATATAGATCCGCTGTCCGACCCGCTGGACTTCCGCCGCCATCCGGGCCTGATCGGACCATTGGCCGACATGCTCAATCACCGAATTCGAGATCACCACCTCAAAGCTGCCATCGGCAAATTGCGACAGATCGCGGGCGTCGCCCCGCAAATACTGAAAATCCGGATGGCGCTCCGCGGGGAGTTCAATATTTAATAACGTAATGTGCCAATTCGCCGGAATCTGTTCCACCAGGCTTAGCCAGTAATCGGGCGTTCCCCCCACGTCCAAAATCCGCACCGGCCCCTCTAAGCGGCTCAACAAACCATGCAAATGCGCGAAACGTTTTTTACGACAAGCCGCCGCCCAGGAGTGTTTGCTGCGATGATCCGCCGTAGTCGCTAAAAATTGCATGCAGGAAATCCTTTAGCTAAGACAACCTAGGTGAAATAGAGCCATGTTGACGCTGACAATTCCCAAGGAAAAGTTGCAAGTCCCATGCCAGCGTGTTTTTGCTGTTCTTCACTAGCATCGCACGGACACACGCAGGGAGCGCGGCAAGGCCACTTAAAGTGTTATTAGCAGAGGAGTTCTGGATCGTTTGCCCATTTTCGGCCGGGCCCGCGGCGCGAGCTAATGTTTCGCCCCCTGTTTGTAGCGTTTACACATCATCCCCGGCAAAGAATCAACATTTCCCCTGTTCCCTAGTTAGAAAATCAAAGGCGATTCGCGGGATTTTGGGCATTTTTCGGCTTTGGCACATCAGTTGTAGTGTAGTTCCGCCGGCAAGAGCCTGGGTTGCTGGCAGGACGCTCTCGGATCCAATTTTTCCCTTTTCACGATGACTCCCTGTTGTGCCAGTGTTACCGCCGCCTCACCATTGTTGGGTCCCAGTTTGCGAATCATCCGCAGCCGTCCGCTAGCGCGGCTGGGCATCGGTTATCGCATTTTTTGCGCGACGCGGTTTCGCGCGGCGCGGACGAACCAGCATGCCGCGCGGCAAATCGCGAATCTCCAAATCGCCAGACAGGCCCAAGCGGAACAACTGAAACAACGTCCCCCCGTGGCACAACTGGCGCCTCCCCCCTGTCGGCTATTGCCAGGAGAACTGCTGCAACTAGAACGAATGCTGGTGGGCGGAAATCAAAATGAAGGCTTGCCACTAGCCAATTGGCGTATCGCCTGTGATCGACAGAAGGGCCTGGGAAATAACTGGGATTGCGAGTGTTAGTAAGCCGCCCCGTCAGGCAGGGGACAGACGGGAGATGGGTGGCGGGAAGCGGGTGTCAGGAGGTGGGTGGCGGGAGGGAACAGTGGCGAGGGGGGTTGTGGCAAGGGACATCAACCCGCAGCGTCAGAATTGTAGGTTAGGACCAACCGCCAAGAATTTTTACATTCCACTAAACGCCATCGGCGCTGTCCCAACAATAAAACTTCTTTTAACAGGAGGAAGCAGAGGGAGCAGAAACCCCCGCCGTCGTCGGAGATAATTTTCGCGACCAAAAATCGTATTGCGGGTCCCCCGCGTGAAAGCAAAAGACGGCGTCCGGTAAAGGTGGCTTATTCGCCACGGGCTGCGAACGGACCCTGACCACAATAGCGCCATCGGCACGGCGTTCGACTTGGTATTGATCTTCAGTCATGTGGGGAAAACTTTATGGTCCGCCGCGCCTTGCCTCTGTCAGCGGCAAAAACCGTACGTTTGAGGTTGTTCGTTATTATTTCCCAAGCTTGGCCCCCCCGCTAGAGCATTTTGCACGGGTAAAGAAAGCCGTGTGAAAAGTTGTCAAAAGTTACGCCGAAAATTGAGTTCTGGGCATCCTCCCGCATGATTGAGGCAATCCGTCCCGCGGGCGATTTTTTACTATGCAACAGGTTGTTAATCCATTCGAAATTCTGGTAAATTCCGCTACTCAAGTGGCAAAGTGACCCCTTCCAGTTGCAATAATCGCATTTTCGTGGCTAGTCCCCCGGGTGCCGAATACCCCTGCAACCCTTTGTGCCCGATGACCCGGTGGCAGGGAATCACCAGGGGAATTTGATTTTTGGCCATGACCGTCCCCACTGCCCGCGCTGCTCCCGGGTGGTTGACGGCGCGGGCCAAATCGCCATAAGTTTCGACTTGGCCTCTCGGAATATCGCGACAGGCGCGAATCACCGCCAACATAAAGGGGGTCATGCCAACCAGATCCACGGGAATCCTGGTAATGGGGACAGGCTCTCCGCTGGCATACCGAATGAGCAATTGCACGGCGCCCAACCACCAGTCCCCCCGCGCGGCTAATTCCCCGGCCGTGCGGCAATCCAAACACTCACTCGTCTGGGTGTAAATCAGCGGATCAACGACATTGGGCAATTCCAACCGCGCCTCCCGCATTCCCCGCAGCCCAAACCGCAGACGGCGCAAGCCTCGCGTGGTCCCTTGCAGGGCCATCCATCCCAGATCCGTGGGAAAAGCCACGCCAGTCAACGGCCGGGAAACGCTCCGGCGGGGCGAGTCCTCCGGCGTCCGTGGCTGGAAGTTGGTAGTTTTTTTAACGGAGACGGGATGGCTCATGGGTTGGTACTTTTACCCAATAAAGGAAGAAGCTGGTTCCCCTTTCCACCGGAGCATCGGCGGCAAGGGGTGATTGAGAGTCCATTATAACCCGCCGCGCCACCCGCATAAACGGCAGGTTTGATACAGTCCCCCCCAAAAACCGCATCGTTGGGAAAGAATGCCTCGCGGCGAATGACAATTCCTGAAATTCTCCCCTTAAATTGTGAGCTAGGTTTGTAGGACTTGCAGTGTGATGCAAGAGGTTTTATGCCGTTGACAGGCAAAGGAAAAGTATTATGGCCGGGCAGACTCGCAAACAGCTTTTTGTGGATCCCCACGTTCAAGGCAACTTGGCGTTGCGGGTGGTGGGTTATTGGCTGGCTTTGGTCGTAACGGCCATTGTAATGCTGATTACCTGGCGGATGTTTACCGGTCCAGCGCGGGTTTTTTACACGCATTTTGACGATTTATGGTTTCAGTATAAATTACCATTCATCGCCTCGGTGCTGCTGTTGCCCATTATCGTGTATGACATGGTGCGGTTTAGCAATCGCTTTAGCGGACCACTACTTCGTTTTCGGCGGGGTTTGCGGCAATTGGCCAGTGGCGAACCAACCCAGCAAATGCAATTTCGCGCGGGGGATTTTTGGAGCGAACTGGCCGAAGATTACAATCTGGTGGCCGCGCGGCTGGAACTGCTTGAACGGCAAATAGCAACTCTTAAGGGAGAAACCACGGTTACCGATGAAGCCGAGCCAGCCTCCACCAATGTAAAATCGACGGCAATCGCTTAAGCCACCTCCGTTAGAGGAGGGGCGAGGGGTGAGGGGCGAGGGACAAGGTCTTCATCACACTCCGTGTGATGATCATAAATGATTCATCAGGCGGGTCTGTTCTAATCCATAACTCTCAGAATTTCTCTTTACGCATTTCCCTCTCACGGAGTGAGAGGAACACACTGGCTAACACTCTCAGCCCGTAGACTCTTTTTCCGTCTTGTCGGCTTGCTCATTCTCTATCGCGGCAATGTCAATTTGGGTTCGCGCGGCCAGCACATGTTCGATAATCTCGCGCATGTGCCGCTCTTCCACAAACGGCGACAGGACGTAACTCTTTAACGCGACCAGGGGCTCGCCGTAATCGGTCGACCGGTAACAATCGGTTAATGAGATGGCGATTCCACGTCCGGCCAGGGCCTCGGACTGCACATACTCATAAATGCGCCGATTGTAAATATTGTGCAGTCGGACCTGTCCTCGCAGACTTGGATCCGTTTGTTCGCGCAGCTTAATAGTAAAGGTATCCACGTTATCGGGATAGACTCGCATTAGCGTGACCGGACCATGATTTAAATCATTGAGGACGGTCAGATTAGGATGGGCCTCCACCCCCTCACGCAGGGTTTCCGCCATTTCCACCGCATGGCCCAAGAGCGTTCGCAGCCCTTCTTTGCCAAAGCTGAGTAAACTTCCCAGCGCCGCCAGCATGCTGGTCCCCGCGCGCGAGGTTTCCAACGTTTGCATGCCGGGGTGGTATTCGCCGGAATGATACAAATAAGGCATGCTTTCGGGGGGTCGGCCGATCCGCTCCCAATCCGCCCGTTCCTTAAAAAGCACCAGCGAGGAAATGTACGGCGCGTAGCCCGTCTTATGAAAATCGACCCCCAGCGAATCCGCCCGACTCAACTGCCCGATTCGCCGCGTGGCGGCGGCCAACGCCCGCACCGTTCTCCCCCGAAAACCAAGCGGATTGGCCACGATATCGTAATCATTGAACACACTCCACGCCCAGCCAATGACGGCGTCGGCATGAATATGGGGAAGATACGGCAGGCGATATTCGCTGGCCAACCGATCGCGGATTTCACACACGCCCGCCAAGTCATCCAGCCCAAAGGCATCCGTCGTCCCCAGTGTGACCACAATCGCGGCAATCGCCTCTCCCGCGTCCAGAGCGGCGCGGGCGGTTTGCTCTAATTCCGGCAAAAGAATCGCGTTATCCGGGCCGGTGGGGACGCGGCGAACGCGATTACTTCCCAATCCCAACCAGGCGGCCACATTTTGAACGCAATAATGGCTTTGGTCGGAGGCCAACACCACGGCTGGCCGGGACAATCCCGCTTTGAGCGTGCCGGGAAGAGCTTTTTCCAAACCGACCTTGACTCCGTACAGGGTGCAGCCGGTCCCGCCAAAAGTGAACGCCCCCGTCGCGCGCAGCGGGTCATACCCCACCAAATCGGCAATCATGGCCGCTACGCGAACTTCGGCCTCGGCCAGCAGATGGCCGCTTTCCTCGCTGCACAAATTAGGGTTGTACGTGGCGGGCAAGATGGTGCCAATAATCCCCGCTATCCCCGGCTGCTGGATCACATTGACTTGCGTCCGGGGATGCCCCCAAATCAGCAACCCCTCTAAATACCGCACTAATTGCGGCACAACCGCTTCCAATGATTGCGGGGCATCCGCCAACTGGGACCGGCGGGCGGCCGCATAATCGGGCCGCGTGGGCCTGCCCAATATCGGTGCCTGGGACTTTAATTGGTCGACCTGATCCAAGGCTCGCAAAATGCTAAAGACCAAATAGGCGTCATGGACCTGGTCGGAGACCGGTTGCGGAAATGCCTGGCGCAACTGCGTAAGGAGAGCTTCGTAGGCGGGAGAAGTGCGGGACATAATGTAGCGGAATTCGCCAGAATTCCAGAGTAGTAGGCACCGTCCCGGTGCCGTCGGAACAAGTTTAGTTACGAAGGGTAAAGCCAGAACTTTTGCGAGTTCTGCTACGGATAGCGGAATTCGCCAGAATTCCAGAGTAGTAGGCACCGTCCCGGTGCCGTCTGAGCAAGTTTGGTAGTAGGCACCGTCCCGGTGCCGTCGGAACTTTGGTAATTTCGGCTACGGGCCATACCCCGTGTTTCTCCTTAGCCGCGCCACCGGCTGCGCCATTGGTCCACGGCGACCGCGCCAATCACAATTCCGCCTGAAATAATATCCCGCAGACGGTTTTCTAGGCCTAATTGGACGCAGCCACTCCCGACCACGGCCATGATGGCGGCGCCGCAAACCGTTCCCAAAACCGTCCCCCGTCCGCCGCTAAGGCTGGTCCCTCCCACAACCACCGCGGTAATAATCGCCAGCTCCATTCCCTGGCCCGCGGTGGGAATCCCCTTGCCAAACTCGGCGAATAAATACACTCCCGCCAGGCCAAAGCACATCCCCCCCAGGGCATAAATCAAAATTTTCCAAAAGGGGACAGGGACACCGCTGAGAATTGAGGCTGGCTCGTTGGATCCGATGGCATAGATGTAACGGCCCAGGACGGTAAACCGCATTAGCGTGCCGATCAATACCGCTAACAACACCGCCCCGCAAACACTAGGGGATATTGGCCAACCCGCGGGAGGTTCGGTCGCGACAAAATCGGCAAACGCGGCGGGGACCTGCTCGACACCGGGTAATACTTCGGACGCACCTTCGGGGACTAACAGTTTGCTGATCCCCAGATAGAGAGTCATGGTCCCCAGGGTGACAATAAACGGCACGATCCGCAGCGCGCTAACCAGTAGACCATTCCCCGCGCCGGCCAAACCCCCGGTCAAAACCGCGGCGGCAATCGCCACCGACGGAGGCCAGTCCCGTTGCAGGGCCAAGGCCAAAACCATCGAGGAGAGCGCGATGATCGATCCCGCCGACAAATCGATTCCCCCCGCGATGATGATCAGCGTCATTCCCAGGGCGGCCACGGTCAATTGGGCGGTTTCGTTGGTGATGGACTGGAAGTTGCGATAACGCAAAAATGTCCCGCCCCCCGGTTGCATTTGATTGGCCAGGGCAAAGACAGCCACAACCACCACTAGGGCAAGTAATGGTCCCAAAGCCGACCAAAGCTTGTTTCGCAAATTCCCCCACGCCAAGTTATTCATCATGAACTCGTCACGCGGTCTTACAGTTGGCGGGGGACCAAGAGGGCCTGCACCGCCGGATCGGTCCGATTGGCGGGAGTGGCCAACATTTCGCCGGTCGGTTGGTTCGGCTCGACCTGTTCGCCGCGCAAACTGGCCACCACGGTTTTTACCGAAAGATTGCCAATTTTGATGGGATTTTGCAGGATCAGGCCATGGACCTCGCCGGTTTCCAGCCCTCCCCGCAATTCCTCGCCCGTGTCAAAACCGATGAATTTTACTTTTCCCGCCAATTTGGCGTCGCGCAGGGCCTTCAGCATGCCGGTGGCGCACGATTCATTCACGGCAAAGATCCCCTGGACCTGATCGCCATGTTTGACCAGCAGTTGCTTGGCCACCTGCAGGGCGGTTTGGACCGTGGCTCCGGCGTATTGTTCCTGGGATAAAAACTCGAGCTGGGGGAACTCCTTGGCAACGGTGTCCAAAAAGCCCTTTTCCCGCTGCTCGGTGCTTTCGCTCCCTTCAGCATAACGGAGCAGAATAATTTTTCCCTGGCCATTTAACAAACGGCCCAGTTCGCGCGCGGCTAGCACCCCGCCGTTATAATTGTCCGTGGCGACATAACTGACCGCCGCCGCGGGATCGGCCAACGCGCTGTCAAAGATAACCGTGGGAATTTTGTTCTTCCCCGCGCTTTTTACCACATTCAGCAAGGCATTTTTATCCAGCGGGGCCAGGCAAATCCCGTCCACCCCCTTGGTTATAAAGTTATCGACTGTGTTGATCTGATCCTGGCGGTCGTCTTCCTTTAAGGGGCCTTGCCAGATTAACTCCACGTCCAGCTCGCGCGCGGCTTGGTCCGCGCCGTAATGGACGGACTTCCAAAATTGATGGGTGGTACCCTTGGGTATCATGGCGATGCGCAACTTAGCTGGTTGGCCGGAAGAATTTTGGGGCGAATTGCCGCAGCCACAAAAACTCAGCAAAAAAACCAACAATCCCAGACTAACGCCGGGTGCGCAGCGTCCCGCGGTGATGGCAAACATAGTAGCTCCCCCGTGTGCATGAATGGGAATGCATTCATTCCCGCAAATTACGACTGGCGTGTCCAGTTCCCTCGTCCCGGTTTTCTCACACCGGTTCCCTCGTGCGAGCTTCCTCGCCCCACATGTCCTCACCCCGGTTTTTTCGTCCTTAGTCGCGCGACCCCCGTGGACCGCGGCCCCCGCGGCGATAATCCCCGCGCTCCCCGCGGGGAGAACGGGCCCGCGACTCCATGTTTAACGAAACCAAAATACCCACGGCTTCCTTCCAAGGGACCACATCGCGATGGACATTGCGCAGCGGTTCATCATCGCCGTCCTCATCGGCATGGTCATCCCCCGAATCCCGTCCGGTTCCCGCATCGACGGGGCGGCGGGAACGGCCTCCCCCTTCGGCGGGCGAGCGGGGGACGCGGGGATCCCTGTCAAAATCGATGTCATAGCCATCTTCAATAGCGGCATCCACGTCACCGCCCCCCCGCGGACTAGACACATTCCCGGCGGAGGCGGACTTTTCGGGCCGATCTCCTTTGCGTTTGCGCCGACGGCGACGCCGAGAGCCTGATTTTTTATCCGGGCCAAAATCATCCGCGGCATCGCCCGCCAGTGGCCGATCAACGCCGCTTTCGGGTACTAATTCCGCCAAAATGGGTTCTTCGGGCACTGGACCTCGCGGCGGTGGAGGGTTTTCTCCGCGAAAGCCGGCATCCGTCCGCTTGCCCCCTCGGTCTCGCCCCCGTCGGCGTCTTCCTCCCCCGCGGGATTCTGGGTAGTCCCCCGCCCCGGAAGAACGTTGCCCGCCAAAGTCCTTCCCTGGCGCGTCAGGGTCCACGGGATCGTCGATGTCATCGGCGTCTTCCACAAATTTACGCCGTGGTTCTTCACGCTCGAATCCCGGTTGCGGTTTGGGAAGGGGAGGTCCCCCAATTTTATCATCAATAAGGTTAAACACATCCCACGGACTGCGGGCCGCCGTGGAAGACTCTTCCCCCCATAGTTCTCGAGTTGCCGATGTGATGCTGCGCGGGGGAGGAGCATCCTCCGCGCGGGGGCTATAGTCGGGCGTGGCAAGCTCTTCTTCAAATTCATCTTCTGTTGGGCAAAGATCCTCCGCCGCACTGATAGAGTCATGCGAGTCATCGCTGGTGGGTGGTTCTATGTCCTGGTAGGGACTTTTGCCAGTATAAGCCGGATATTCACCAGCGGGGTCGCTATCCCAAGCAAAAGGACTTTGACCCGTCGGGGGGGTCTCTTCCCGCGGATAGGCTGACTGGGGATAGCTGACCTGGGGATCATCAATTCTGGCTTGGGGACTCTGGTGGGCTTTCTGACCGCGCGTATCACGTCCCCGGTCATCCCTTTCACGACTTCTGCCTGGTCGATCTTCCCCCCTTTTGGCGTTTTCCTGGCGTCTCGTGCTTTCAGTTCTTTCCGGATGTCCGGCCCGTGGATCAGAGCCACGATTTCTTCCGCCACCTTCCGCGCCGGACCTGTCACGCGGTCCACGCCCCGAAGGCTCCCCGCGGGAGGCTCTGTCACCCCGTTCTCCCCGCGGGTCAGCGTCGCCACGCGGTCTGTCCATCGAAGCTTCCCTGCTAGAATCCCCGGTTCCCCGGGAACGCGAGCGATCTTCGCCGCGGGTTCGATCGGAACGCTCTCCTTCCCTGCGTGGAGGACGGGATTCTCCTCGTTCACGCTGTTCACCACGCTCGGTGCGGGGACCTCGCTCTCCCCTATCCCCATGCGTTTCACTAAAGGGATATTCTTCTCCGGATGTTGCGCGGTCTCGTCTCGCGCGCGAAGGGGTCTCTTCGCCTCTCGAAGGCCCGCGACTGGAATCCCTCTCGCTGGAACGTTGCCGCGGACGAGAGCCGACCTCATCAATGCTGGGCCGGGTGTCTTCCCCCCGCACCATGCGCAAAATCTGCGACTGACTCTCTCCGCCGGGGGTGACTTCTGGCGCGGAAGCCACGGGAGCACTGGCGGGATCAGGCATGGTGACCTGCAAGCCCAACTCCAAAGCCAATTCACTCCAATTTGCGGTGGGCAGGGATTTTGGCGTCGCAGTCGGTTTTGTCGCCGGACGGTTGGAAGGTATTGGCAATGGTTGGGAAGGTTCTGTCCCGGAGGGGGGTGCGTCAGGTTGGGTTGGCACGCCCAAATGGGAAATCAGATCAGACCAGGGATCGGCGGGAGAGTTTTCGGACATACAAAATTGGTAGAGGGATACGTTAAATGAGCAAAAATACCAGTCAATCGCGATAAAACGCAATTTTGGACCGGGGACATCTGGGAAAATTGAACATCACAATTTTCGTGATTTTTCGGATGACAAGCCCTTAATATACGCTGTAACTTATGATCTGAACAGTCTTTTCGTCACCAGAGCAATGGCCGCCAACCCACCCAAGGGGTAAGCTGGCAGAAGCCCGGGTTATAACCATTGGATATAATGGCGGCGGAAGAACCGCATCACCTGGCCGTCACTTCTCGTGGTTATTTCTGCCTTTTGTTTAGCCCAACGCCCGGCCAACGGCGGTTTGCTGGCGATTTTTTACATTCCCCTTTTCGCTGCTACTGTCACGCTGACCATGCCAACCACCCCCGCGCCATCACCCTCTCCCCACCGCGAAGAAGTGGAAATTCGCGGGCATATCATCGATAGCCTGCTTTTGCCAAAAATACTTGACACGATCATGGCGGGCGGGGGGACCTTTACCATAAAAAATGTGCAAATTGGGATTCAACGGCATGAACCCAGTCATGCCCGCATCGAGGTTTATGCCCCTACACGGAGCCAGTTAGACCAGATTCTGGCACAAATCAGCGATCACGGCGCGGTCCCGGTGACTTTGCATGACGCGGAACTGCGGATTGCGGATCTGGCGGGGGCGTTTCCCGAGGAATTTTATAGCACAACCAACCAACGGACCGAAATCCGCCGCCAGGGACGTTGGCTGCCCGTTGCCGATCAAGAAATGGACTGCGGGATAGTGGTGGACGGGGAGGGCCTAGCGCGATGCGTGCCCATGACCGATGTCCAACCCGGCATGATGATCGTCTGCGGCCACCAGGGAGTGCGGGTCTTTCCCGAGGAACGGGCCGCCAGCAAGCAAACCTTTGAATTTATGAATAGTCCGGTCTCCACCGAAAAACCCAAGGGGGTGGCCGTCCGGCAAATCGCCGAGGAACTGTTTGCGGCGCGCAAGTCCGGGGCGGAAGCACTGCTGGTGGGGGGGCCGGCCATTGTCCATACCGGTAGCGTCCCGTATGTCTGCGAACTGTTGCGGGGCGGGTATTTTTCACACCTGTTTGCCGGCAATGCCCTGGCCACCCACGACCTAGAGCACGCGCTTTACGGCACTAGCCTGGGCGTGTCGCTGGATAAAGGTGATCTTTTGGAGGCGGGGCACGAACATCACTTGCGGGCGATCAATCGCATCCGCCGGGCGGGGAGCATCTCGGCCGCGGTGGAGCAAGGGCTGATTAAGAGCGGTATTATGTATGAATGCGTGCGGCAAAATATCGACTTTTTACTGGCGGGCAGCATTCGTGACGACGGTCCCTTGCCCGATGTCATTACCGATTCGCTGGTGGCCCAGCGCGAGATGCGGGCAAGGATCAAAAATGTTACTTTTTGCCTGATGATCGCCACCACGTTGCACTCCATCGCCGTGGGAAATTTGCTACCCGCCTGGGTAAAGGTGGTCTGTGTCGATATTAATCCCTCCACTGTGATCAAATTGCAGGATCGCGGATCATTTCAGACAGTTGGGCTAGTGACCGATGTGGAGCCATTTCTCCGAGCCTTGGCCCAAGAAGTGCGAGCGCTCGAGCACGGTCAGGGATCAGGGAACGGGGAATAGGGAACAGGGAACGGTGATGGGGGATAAGCAGTTTGCCGCGACGCGCAGCACAAAGCCGCTGATAGCAGAAAAAAATCCGTTCATGGAAATATCATGCAACTCGAGCGGCTGACGTTATGCCGCTCTCAAAATATTAATGTGCTCAAAAAAATACTCTGTTAACTTATACTGTCGCTGTGCGCCGTTGTCGTTTTGTGCGTGCGATTGCTGCGTACAGTCCCAGGATCCCCCCGGCCAGGCCCAATCCCGTCAGTCCCGGTTCCGGTATGGGAGTGCTTGAACCAATTGGCCCAGCGGCCCCTCCGCTCAACGGATTGCCCGCTCCCGAACCCAAGAAGGTATCGATGGGCAGGTAATCGGCGGGATTCACGATACCGTCAAAGTTCCCATCCCCCAGCGTCCAGCCAGCGGACAACCCCGTGGTTATTAGCCCCAAATTGGAGTCAACCACCAGATAGTCCGAACCATCCACCCGGCCATCCAGATTGTAATCCCCGGGAAACGTAAAGCGGACGATGACCTGCATGAATCCCGTTTCTAATCCGGTATTTCCCAGCGTTAAATCATAAAACGGATTGCCAACGTCACCCAATTGGCTGTGAGCGTTATCCACGGCAATGATCACGCGGGTCCCGCCGGAGTTTTCCACCGTGGTGCTGCCAATCTGGGGCAGAGGATTGTTGCCCCCCGTTCCATGCTCATAAAAATTGTCGATGTATTGGGTCACTAACGCCAACGGATTGGGATCGGTGGGTGTGCCGCTATAGTGCAACACCAGGTCGTTATCCCCCAGGTCCAAGGCCGTGCCAACCCCCAATACCAGCCCCGGCGCGCCGGTTCCCCCGTTGGCCAGTGTATTATCGAGCACAATCAAGCCTGCCGCGCCGCCATTGGCAACCGCGGTGACCCGTGCTATCGTCCCCGCCGCGCCGCTACTGTCAAGCATCAGCGACTGTTGCCGCAGGCCCAGCGTGGTCAGATTGTGGCCCGCAACTACCGCACCCAGCGTGACTTCGCCGGTGGTGTAAAGCTTTGTCAAGTTCCACGTGTGGGCGCCGCTGACACTGAACGCGCCGCTGGGGCTGACGCCCGACCAGTCAAACAGGTCGAATGTGCGGCCAACCTGATCCGCCGCGTTGACCCCGGTGGCAAACGCCAGTTCCAGCGTGCCGCTCCGCGTGACGGGGATGCCCGACGCAAAGGAAATCGTCGAGTCCCATTGATCGGCGTCGAATTCCAGACGCAATGTGCCGGTGGCATCCATCGCCAGGGATTGATCGACGATGATGGGAAGGGGAGTATACGTTGGAGCTACATCGTAATCACGCACGGTCAGCGTCTTGCCGCCGGTCAAATCCAGCCCCGCAATGTGGCCGTTGGACTGGATCAGGTTGGTGGTGGTCGCGCCCGTAAAAGTCGCGTACACGGCAAACGCTCCGCGCAAGTCAGCGCCGGTCATATTCGCGTTGGTGAGATTCGCTCCGGGAACAATATATTCATAACCGGATTCGTCATAATCGAGGGAACCGCCAAAGTGGGCGTTAGCTAAGTTTGCATGGCTGAGGTTTGCGCCGGTCAAGTTGGTATCTGGATAACCGTAGAATGAATCGAGCCTTGCGCTGGATAGATTGGCATGGCTCAAATTGGCATTGGTGAGATTTGTGGCGTATAACCGCGCCGCGGTTAGATTTTTGCCAGCAAAGTTCGCGTTGTTCAGATTGTTCGCCCCTAGGTTGATTCCCGCCAGGTCGCCGCTGATGTAGCTGGCGGTCGAGTAAAGCTGTGCGAGAGTCACACTTTGCCCTGTGCCGGATTTAAAAAAGCTGGCGCCGGTGATAATGGCGTTGGTAAAAATCGCGCCGGTCAGAATATTGCCCCCTAACTCCGCCTGGGTTAAATTCGCGTTGCTAAAATTCACACCGGTTAAGTCCGCATCCCAAAAATACGCCTGCGTCAAATTTTGATTGCTCAAATCCGCGTTCGTGAGATTGATCCCCGCCACCTGGATTCTCGACAGATTGCGGTTCGTATAACTGGCCGTCGAAAGAAACTGATTTTTAGAAAGTCCCGTATAATTGAAGTTTGCTCCGACGATGATCGCCCCGGTAAAGTTCGCCCCGGTCAAGGTCGCGGCGTCAACGATTGCATTGGTCAGGTTGGCTTGCTGCAATTTGGCGTTCATCAGATCCGCGCTGCTAAGGACCGCGCCAGTCAGGTTGGCCTGGCGTAAATCGGCTCCCTTCAGATTCGTGTTCGTCAAATTCGCATTCGTGAGATTCTGGCTGGAAAGATTGATATTGGCAAAGCTTTGGTACCAAAGTTCAATTCCCGACAGATCGTGATTTTGGTAGCTGGCGGTCGAAGCAAGTTGCGCCGCGGATATTCTTCCCCTGACTGGCTCCGCAAAGGCATAAAACCGCGCGCCGCGCACGTCAGCGCCGCTAAAATTCGCCCCAGTGAGCGTCGTAAAATAGAAATTCACGTCACTCAGGTTCGCCTGGGTGAAATTTGCATTGTTTAACAGGGATTGCTGAAAATCCGCATTCGTCAAATTGGCTTGGCTGAAGTTCGCGCCGGTCAAGGTGGCGTAATTCAAACTGGCTTGCGTCAAGTTCTGGCTGAAGAAATTGGCGTTCGCAAATGGAACGCCGGTCAAATTGATGCCCATCAATTCATGGGCAGCGTAACTTGCCGTCGTGGCAAGTTTTGCGGGAGTCAAGTTCGAGCCACTGAAATTCGCTCCGCTGATCGATGCGCCGGTAAGATTGGCACCAGTCAAATCTGTTTGTGATAAGTTGGCATTCGTCAGGTTTGCCCCCGCGAACGAGGCCTGGTCGAGACTGGAACCTTGGAGATCGGCGTTCGTAAGATTGGCTTGGCCAAAGTTGGCGTTCGACAGCCTTGTGCTATTGAAACTGGCATTCGTCAGAATGAACTCGGCGAAATTTACGCTCGCGAGATTTTGACTGGTTATGGCGATCCCCGAGAGGTCTTTGGCGGCGAAACTGGCCGTTGTGGACAATTGGGCCAGGGTGATCCCACTCTCCGGGTAATAATACTCATCACGGGCAAACCGCGCCCCGCGTACCTCCGCTCCTGTCAGGTTTGTCCCGGTTAGATTGGCATAATCCAGATTGGCATTGCGGAGATTGGCTTGACTCAAGTTAACGTGGGACAAGTCCGCTTCAGACAACCCCTGATTTGAAAAATCGATCCCAGTCAAATTTGTACCGGCCAACCGGATTCCCCACAGACCTTTAGTCGCGTAATTGTAGGTGGAGGTAAGCTGCGCGGGGGTGATTCCCGTGCCGCTCAAATTTGCATAGGTTATGTCGGCATTGTCGAATATAGCACCAGTCAGATTCGCGTTTTCCAGAATTGCACTTGAGAAATTGGCATAACTAAAGTTGCCCTGACTCAGATTCGCATGATTCAATGCAGCACCGGAAAAATATGTCCGGGTGGCATCGACCTGGATCAGATTTGTGCCAGTGAGATTCGAATAACTGAAATAGCTATCAGTAATCTTTTGCGATTGGAAGTTGGCGTTCGTCAAGTTCACGCCATAGAGATTGATTCCCGACAAGTCCTGCTCCAGGTAACTCTGCGTTGTCGCGAGCTGCGCCGCGGAAATCCCGGAACCGGTAAAGTTCGCCCCGCGCACCTGCGCACCGGTAAAGTTCGCTCCTGTAAGCGTGGCGCTGCTGACTTCGGCGTTGGTCAGATTCGCCTGGCTCAGGTTGGCGTTCGTCAAATTGGCGTTGCCGAGATTCGCCCCAGACAATTCAGCTTGAAACAAATTCGTATTCGTCAAATTAGAGGGGATGATGTCAACGATACTTCCCTCGTAATCAAAAACGAGTTCCGCGGGCAGAGAAACGCCGCTCAGATAGGCCTTGGTCAGATTTCGATTCGCCCAATTCACTCCCGCCGTGGCAAACAGACCCGCGCCATCGGGCGCGAGCGTCATGCTTTGCTGCTTGCCGAGCGCCGGATTCGCCGGGTTGATATATTCCCACTCGAAGATATCGGCCCGCGCCGGCGGAACCACCGGAAACAAGGCGATTAGCGCCGCCATTACGGCCAACCGTCGTTTTTTCTTTACATGAACCATGGATCTCTCGTACCTTTCCGAATAAAAATGAACGTACAACGCTAGAGACGCCCAAACCGGGCGCCGCCAGCCATGTCAAGTCGGTGGGTGTCCTTTGTCACGGTTGGGACCCATCGGCCGTTTTTGATTGGTTGTTATTATTTCTACACCTTCCGCCGCACGCGCCACGCGAGGCCCACGCAACCCGCTCCGACCATGAACAGCCACGTTGCCGGCTCCGGCACCGGCGTGATTTTTAGCACTTGTCCTCCGGTGGGCACATTCGCGCGATTGGTGACATACAGCGATCCGTCCGGTCCCGCAGCCACCCCGCCGGGAAACGACAGCCCGGCATCGACGATGGTACTCCGCTCGCCCGTCAGGCCGTTGATCTTGAGGAGTTTGCCGGAACTCAAGCCCGCGCCCGGTGTCAAGCCGTTCGTGCTGACTTGCAGCACAAATAAGTTACCGGAGCTATCAAACGTGAGATCGATAATGTTTGTAAACCCGCTGTAAGCCACGGTGGTTGTCCCGGTCAGCGGATCATAGCGAAACACATTCGCCGCCCCGGGGGGAAAGGGAAAACCCGTCAACTGGCCGATGTAATAGGCATTGTCGGGACCGACCGCGATGGCCGTGGGGACCGATTGATAATTTGGCGGACCCAGGGGAAATAATGGATTTGGTTTCACCGGCAAAACAGCCAGCGTGCTAACCATCCCCGCCGGAGTGGCTTGGACAAAATCATTTGCCCCCGCGTCGGCGACGATGAAATTTCCGCTCGAATTGATCGCAAAGTGAAACGGATTGCTGTCGAAGATTGTTCCTTCGGGATTATTGTTTTGCTCGTGCAGCGTGATATCCGCCACCGGTGTGCGAACGCCCGAGCCATCCAGACTAAGCCTCGCGATTGTCCCCAATTCCGCGCCGGCGGGACCCAGATTTGCACTGCGCTGGTTGGCGGTTGAGCCAAAGCTGAACAGCCCATACGCCTGCCCCGAGCCGTCAAAGGCGATATCCTGCAACCCGCCCGCATCACCACCGCTGGCGTTGGCGACCGAGGGCAAACCGCTGAGGACGCGCGTTTGCACGCCGTTTTGCAGCTTGCTCAGACCGCTGCTCGCGCCGAGAAACGCCGTGGCTCCATTTCCCAGGACCACGCTTGGCCCGTTGCCGCCGCTGCCGGCTTCGGCCACGTATAATGCGCCATCCGGACCAAAATCCAGACCGCGTGGCGTGACCAGGCCGCTCATCACCTCGGTGATGTTATAATGCGCACCTGAGAGACTTGTTGGCGCCAAGTAACCGGCACAGCCGATTAACAAAGCTGACATCATGTTGCGTAAACGAACTTTCATGAGACGTTTTCCTTAGTAGGGGTAGGGCATCGTTTGTGAATCAAAAATACCGCCGACAGCGCGCAGACCGAGCGCGGCCAGCCAAATCGGTGGGTGTTATTGGTCACGGTGGGATTCGTCGGCCGCGACCAAATTAAAATGCGGGGAGCAAGAGTTGCCGTCGCTTGTTAAACGACCATCAGATCCTGCGAATGCCTGGTATTAAGTCATTCGGGATCCTCCCCTTGTGGAAGCGTGCCCGTTGCGGGCTTGATTTCCTGGATCATTTGTGTCGCTTCATCGCGCAGCAGGGTCAAGGGGACCATGCAATGCCAGGCTTCGCGCAATTTTCGTTGACCATACGTCACCGGTTCATCAATCATTTGTGTCGCATTCCGTAGTTCACGGTGCGCTGCTTCTGGCTGCCCCAGTCGGTGGCAAGCCATAGCCAGATAAAACCGGCTGTAAACAACCATACGCATATCGCTTGATTCAGCCGGCATGGACGCGATGGCTTGGCTGAGCAGAGATTGTGCCTCCGGGAAGCGACCAACCCGGTACAATGCCGCCCCCAGCGTGGAATGGTAGTTCGGGATGCGTGAATATCCCTGACCGTGCCGTTCGATAAAACCCACCATTTCTTCCGCGCTTTCCCGCGAATTCGGGGCCAGCAAACAAGCCCAGATCGCAAGTTCGGCGGATCGTTGGGTCTGCAACAGTTGGCCGCGGCGCATCAATTCGTCGCGGGTCGCTTGATAGCCCGCTTGGTCTTTACCCGCCAATTGCGCCAGCGAGAGAAAATATAAATAACGCGTTTGCTGAGGATCCTGGTCCCGCCGCGCGGCTGTTGCAAATGCCTGCGCGGCTTGTTTCCAGTCTCCCAGCGAGGCAAAATAGTAGCCCCGGAAATACCAACTTTCCCATTCGTCCGGGTGGGTGGCGGAAAGGTCTAAATCCCCGCGCAAGACCTCCAACCCGGCCTGGTCTCCCTGGGCCCTCAAGGTCTCGGCCAATCCCGCTGCCGCCGCCAGGACGGGGGTTTGCGCGTCATCAAACTGCGTGCGTTGAAAAGCCAGCACATCGCGAAAATGCTTTTCCGCCTCGTCATAGCGTGATTGGTCATGCAGCGCCCGGGCTAAAATAAACAACCCATGCGCCGTGTCGGGATGCATGGCGGGGTGCAAAGTTTTGTGCAACGCCACGGCTTTACGGCTCAGTTCCTCCGCTTTTGCCGAATTCTCTTGATCGGCGGCGGATTGAGCCAGATTATGCAGCACGGTTGCTTCCTCGGGAAACCGCCCGGGATGGCGGCGGGCGATTTCCAACGCCTCCCGCGCAAGCTGCTCCGCTTCCGCATGTTCGCCGCGCGCGACAAGATATAATTGCAAGGCGCTCAAAATGCGCATGGCTTCGCCGTCCGCTAGCTGCAACTGGCGGTGAATTGCCAACGCTTGGCGGGCTTGCTGCTCCGCCGCCGTTAACTCCCCCCGTCCAAACGAGTTTTTTGAATAATCCACCAAGCTGTGCGCGACTTCGGCGTGCGCCGGTCCAAACAAGCCCTGCCGCAACTCCAAAGCCTTTTTGAGGTGGGGTTCGGCCTTGTCAAAGGACTGCAAACCGCGATAAGCATTGCCAATGGTCGCGCGGATCTCCGCCTCGGTTGCGGGTTGATTCACCAAACGATCCACCAGATTCGCCGAAAAATCGTCAAGCATTTGCCGCACTGTGTAACCCGCCCCTTTGCTGGTGGAAGGATTGGCCAGTTCCAGCATTTGTTGCAACAAACCGCTTATCGCGCTCGCCTTGGATGCCGCCGCCAACGCTTGATGATGGGCAAACTGTTCGGATTCCCATCGCTGTTGGGCCAGCTCTTCTGCGCGGCGGGCCACGTTTGCCTGCCACACGCTCACCACCGTCCCCAACACCAACGCGAGTGCGATCAGGGCGACGGCGGTTATCGACGCCATGTTTCGCGCGGCAAACTTGCGAAATAAGTACAGCCGGGAGGGGGGGTGCGCTAGGACGGGAGCGTTTTCTAAAAAGCGATTTACATCCAGCGCCAGGTCATTGGCGGTCTGATAGCGGCGATTGCGATCCTTATCCAGCGCCTTCATCACGATCCAGTCCAGTTCGCCACGTACTTCGTGGCGTAAACGCGCTGGCTCGGTCAAGCGGTTGGCGGCAATGACGGGAAGCGTATCGCTGGAACTGACTTTGGTGCTGGGTTTGGGAGGATCCTCTTCGCGAATAATCCGCAGCATTTCATCCAAGGGGGCCGCTCGCAGCCTTTTTCCCTCGAACGGCGTCGAGCCCGTCACCAGTTCGTACAGCAACACTCCCAGGGAATAAATATCGCTGCGCGTGTCAATGTCCAGTTGGTTGAGCTTTGCCTGCTCGGGACTCATGTATTCCACCGTCCCGACTAACTGCCCCAGTTCGGTAAACATGGTTCGTTCGGTCAGCTTTTGTCCGGTCGCCTTGGCCACGCCAAAATCGATCACCTTGGGCACGGGGCAAAAGTCGTAATCAGCCACCAGAACATTGCCGGGTTTGAGATCGCGGTGAATGACTCCCTTTTGATGCGCGTGCTGTACCGCGTTGCATACCTGGATAAATAACCCCAGCCGGCCGCGCAGGGGCAAAAGTTGATCATCGCAATACTTGGCAATCGGGACGCCGCGGATTAGCTCCATCACAAAATAAGGGAGGCCGGATTCGGTCGCGCCTGCGTCCAGTACCCGCGCGATATTCATATGGTCCATCAGCGCAAGGGCCTGGCGCTCGGCTTCAAACCGCGCAATCACCTGCCGCGTGTCCATTCCCGGCTTGATAATCTTTAAGGCCACTTTGCGGTGCACCGGCTCCGTCTGTTCGGCCATAAACACCACGCCCATGCCTCATTCGCCAATTTGCTGAAGCAGCTTGTAGGGGCCGATTTGCGCGCCGAGTCTTTCAATCTGCCCCCCTTCGGTGTCTGGGAGCATGACACGGAACAAGGGTTTTTCCATGAAGCCCCCCATCTGGCGATGATTTTCCAGTAAATGTTCCACCTCGGCCCGCAAAGCGGCATTGTCAGCGCAACGGCTGTCCAGATAGGCGGCGCGTTCGGCGGGGGAATCAAACGCGATGGCTTCGCCAAATATGGTGGCGATTTGCGGTTCAAGAGTGGCGCTGGAATTCTTCACGGAAAATGCCTTTCTGCAGATAGTGCGAAATTCCGCCCCGCGACTGCTCAAGATTTTTTTTAATTCACTGAATTGCCCGGTAAAATATTCAGCTTTTCCCCAGCTTGCCAAACAGCCAGGCCCGCGCAAATGTCCAGTATCGCTGGGCCGTCGCCCGCGAGATTCCCTGACAATCGGCCGCTTCTTCCAGGGTCAGGCCGGCAAAAAACCTTAATTTGATATGCTGGGCTTTGTCCGGAAAAGCGATTTCTAATTCCGCCAGCGCGTCATTCAGCGCCAGCAGATCGAGTTGTTGGGTGTCGATGGGAGCGGCAATTTCTGGCAAATCGACCCTTTCCAGATCTCCCCCTTGCTTTCGCGTGGCACGGCGGCGGGCCGCTTCGATCAGGATGCGGCGCATCGCCTCGGCCGCCGCGGCAAAGAAATGCCCCCGTGAATTCCATAGTTGCGGAGTTCGCACATCCACCAAACGCAAATAGGCCTCATGCACCAACGCCGTGGCATGCAAGGATGGCGCCTGGTGTTCATGTGACATTTTGGCGGCGGCCAACTGGCGCAATTCATCATAAACCAGCGGCAGCAGTTCCGCCGCCGCGAGAGGATCCCCCGCATCGATCGCGCTTAGAATTTGGGTAATGTTCGGCATTTTTGCCCGATGCTACCTGGCTTAGCTGAAAAAACCTTTTGCTTCAACGGCATGTGGCATAGTATACGGTAAATTACACTCCCCCAGGCGGTGGAATGACCCGTGGTCCCGGAATTTTCGGCATGTTACGATCAATGGTTCATCATTTTCCTCCTTCTATGCGACATATAGAGTTACTTTTAGCTTATGAGGAGTTCCCACATGCAAGAAAAAAGAATTTCTTACACCCCGGAGCTGCCATTTTGTCAGGGATTGCTTGTTTTGTTCCGCCGGAGAGACATTAACTACCTGAACTAACACCTACGGCCCGGAATTATTTACCGCACCTCTTAGATAGCTTGCCAATAAAAGGAAAATCCAATGCCACGATTAGTGATAAGCATTTTTGAGACGTTTCCGACGATTTGCTGGCTGGTTTGCTTTGCTTTGTTAACCCAGCCCGGAAAGGCCTCGCTTTCCGCCGAAATCTTGGAACCCCCCCCTTTACGCGTCTATTTTGTCGGCAATAGTGTCACCGACACGCTGAAGTATGGGTTATTTGCGGATTTGGCCAAAAGCCAAGGTCGGGAACTCGTCTGGGGGAGGCACGTCATCCCCGGCACGCCACTGTTTTTGCCGCTCAAGCTGGCCGAGGAAGGGAAAGAGTCCGGTTTTGTCGAAGAACCATTTGGCGATTGCAAACGCGCGCTCTCCAACCACACCTGGGACGCGATCTGCCTGCAGCCGTTTGACCGGTTGTTGACAAATATTGACGAAAAATCCGGCGTCGATGCCGAAGGGGATCTGGCCACGATTAGTCGCTTTATCAAGCTGGCCCTGCCCAAAAGCCCCGACGCGCGGTTTTATTTGTACGCCCGCTGGCCGCGCATTACCATCAACGGTAAGGACCCCGGCTACGACAAAGACGCCTACGATAAAAATATTCGCGGGGTAAGTCCTGTGACTAGCCCAGCCAACGCCAATCCCCCCCTCTCCTCCAAAGGAGAGGGAATATCAGGCAAGTTTGACGACTTTGGCGAACGTTGGAATCGCAAGTATACCGGTGGGTGGGACGGCAGCAACGAGACGCGAGACTACTTTGAAACTCTAACTCGCAAAGTGCGCGAGGCGCATCCCGAACTGAAAGATCGAATTTTGCTCATTCCCGTCGGCCATGTCATGCACGAACTGGACCAGCAAATGAAAGCGGGCAACGTCCCGGGGCACAAAGGCGTCATCGAGGACCTGTACGTGGATGGCATTCACCTCAATAACAAAGGGTCGTTCTTGGTGGCCAGCACATTTTATGCGACCATCTTTGGGGCCGATCCCGCGAAATTACCCGCGAAAACTTATGAAGTGAAGGATGCGGAATTTGTCACCGCGCTCCAACCAATCATCTGGAAAATTGTTCGGGAGCATGAACTGAGCGGTGTAAAACCGCGCTAGTGATATGTCAACAATACGTTTTGGGATGAGCCCTTGGGTGCTAGCCCACGGTTGAAGCGGTAAAAAACCTTGGGCTAGCGCCCAGCGGCTGATATGCCTAACTCAAATCTTTAACTGTTACAAAGCGCTAGAATTCTCTTCAAATGATATACTGTAGCAAGTATTTGAGACCAATATCACGCTTACCGGAGTATCGCCCATGCCTGCTGGCAAACTGACAATCGCGTTTTTGACCCTGGTACTGGCATTCCCGGGCTGGCTGTATGGCCAAGCGGGAACGCATGCCCTGTATCAGGACATTTACATTCCCGCAGGGATCAATTTGCATGTTGGCCTCGACCTGGGGGGCGGATTTGCGTTTGGCAGTTTTGCGGATGCTGATAATGACGGGATTATCTCGCTGCCTCGAGTTCCGGAAGGAACCCGCGTGGCGATCGGTTTTCCCGACACCGCACACGAGGATTGCCTTATCTATACCACGGTTGGAACCCAAGTCGCTACCGGCAATACTTTTGAGTTGCCACTCTTTGGCCGGGTGGGGGATGGACCCTTAGGAGCCGAACTATTTAATCTTTCTCCCCCCACGGCCACACTACAACCTGGCGATCGGTTCACGACCGTAAATGGGCTATTTGCCGGCTGGCCCAATGTGCGCTGGTTCGACCCCACGGGCGTGCCGGACTTTGCCACGTTTACCCAGCGTGTCAGCAACTTGCCCGCGTTCAACGGTGAATTGCAGATTACGGAATCGTTTGTGCGGTTTAGGGTCATCCCCGAACCAGGGGTATGTTACACGTTGGTGTTTGCAAGCCTGATTGCTGGATGCGTAAGTTGGCGGCGGTGGTGAAAATTTGGTAATATAATAATTTAACCATAAATGCGAGGATCGGCGATGAAACCTCAACCCCGTATCCTCATGTGCCCGCCGGATTATTACGGGATTGAATACGAGATCAATCCCTGGATGAGTCGTTCGCGTCCCAGCGATCTCGAACTGGCCCAGCGGCAATGGCATGCCCTGCGCGACGCCCTCTTGACCGCCGGGGCGACGATTGAGCTACTCACTCCCCAGCCTGGACTGCCGGACATGGTGTTTACCGCCAATGCCGCGCTCATCTATCAAACCAAGGCCATTTTGGCCCATTTTCATCACGCCCAGCGGCAGGGGGAAACGCCACACTGCGCCGCCTGGCTGACGGAGCAGGGATTTGAAGTGCAAGACCCGCCGGAAGGGCTGGACTTTGAGGGAGCGGGGGACGCGCTCTTTTGCGGTGATACGCTGTACGCTGGTTACCGCATTCGCAGCCATGCCCGCGGACACCAACTCATCGGCCAGCAATTGGGCGTGCGGGTGATCCCGCTGGAATTGGTGGATCCATATTACTACCACATTGATACGTGCTTTTGCCCGCTGGCGGCGGGCGTAGCGATCTACTTTCCCGGTGCGTTTGACGATTACGGTCGCGCGGCCCTGACGGCGCATATTCCCACGCTGATTCCCGTGGCCGAGGACGAAGCCCGCGCGTTTGCCTGTAATGCGGTAGTCGTGGACCGGACTGTGGTCACAAATAGCGGCTGCCCGCAACTACATGAGGACTTGCGTAGCCACGGGTTTGAGCCGTTCGGTACCCCGCTGGGGGAGTTTGTCAAAGCCGGCGGGAGCGCTAAATGCCTGACACTGCGCCTGGATGGGGAAGAAGCGGCAGGGTGGCGGGGGTAAGGGGCAGGGGAGAAGGGAGGATGGGAGAAAGAGACTAGAGACTAATTCGCCATAAAGCGGCGAGGGAACATAGCCGTAGGGGACAGCCTACGGTAGTCAATCCTATTAAGCCATATGCCCGCAGGGGGACGGATTAACTAAGTTCCAGCTACTCTTTTAATCTCATGGCATCTGGCCGCTGTGCTTACTAGGAACGAGTTCCTAGGGTAGCCCGAGGGGGCGATTGCACTAAAGCCATATGGTTAAATTTATATTGATCAATGCCACTTTCCATCCCCGCATTTCGGATAAATATTGTTTTTTTTGGATTTGAACAATAAAATGCAGAATTAGAGTTAATGAAAACTTGAAGTAAATTCGTTACTTGTGATAACCACGGATAGGCGTGTATGTTACTTCGATTTTATGAAGACCCGGAGTCGGGTTTACCCCATATTTACGCTCATAATGTTACAGAGGTAGAGGTGGAACAAGTATTGCGATCTTCTGGTGAGGAGCTTAAGGGTAAAGACAATTCCAGAATTAAATTGGGACAAACACGCGCAGGTCGCTACCTACAGGTTATTTACGTTTTTGATGAGACACCTGACAGTCTGTTCGTGATCACAGCTTACGAATTAAGGGGCAAGTCCAAAACCGCGTTTCGGCGCCGTCAACGGAGAAAACCACGATGACACAGCAAAACCTGCCACCCGGTTGGGATGCGGAACGGATTCGCAAAGTCCTACTCCACTATGAAACCCAGACGGAAGACGAACAATTTGCCGAAATTGAAGCCGCTTTTGATGACGATAGCACAATCATGATGGCCGTTCCCGCGGAACTTGTGCCCGAAGTGCGCGAACTCCTTGCACGCCGGCAGAGCGCTTAGCAGAATAATTAGCAGGTCCGCCATCTTTGTCCCAAGTTATAAATGTCCACACTCCGCATCACAGGGGATTGTGATGAGTACACTTTTCATCACAGGCTTGTGATGAGTACACCTACCGCACGATCAGGCTGGAATTATCCGCCACGTTAAAGAGGGGCCGGAATCGGCTGTGTCCGGCGCAGGTCGAATCGTTCCCCAGATACCACACCAGCGACAGGCCGACATTCCACGCTTCCTGGTCGTTGGTCTCGCTATCTTGCGGGGCAATGTAATTGAATTGGCTTTGCAGGGCCAGCGCGGGTGAAATCGGCAGGCGAAAATCCCCGCCAAAAATCCCTTCCGAATTATCCGTAAACCCCGCGAACAACCGCGCTTCGCCATTCATAAAGGTCCGCTGGCGGATAAAAAAAGCGTATTGCTCCAGCGTTTGATAGCTGCGCTGTGAACTCGTCCCCTCGATTTGATCCGTCTGGACATTGCTCGAAAACATAAATCCCAACTCGCGGCGCTCAAATAAAAAGCTCAGTTCGCCGCGGACTTGCGCGACTTCGATGTCTTGGTCAAACGTGTCAAATAATTGATCATACACCACGCCATATTGCCAGCCATAACCGTCCATCTGCCGCCGATACAGGCCCGTTGTCAGATAGTATTGCTGCCGATCCTGCGAAAACGATTCGCTTTCATTCAGATTTGTCTGCGTCGCCAGACCGCCAAATTGAAATCCAATTCCTTGGGCGCACCACAGGGGGCTTCCCCAGTTAAATCCTTCGCTAAATCCAAAATTACCATTGACGCCCCGGTCCAGCGGACCCTTAAAACCCTGCACACCCGCTTGCAGCGTCAAATCCTGGTCCCAATACCAACCGCAGCATCCACCGCACGTGGGCGTGGGATCGCAGCCAAACGGCCCATGATCACAGGGATCGCATCCACCCACGATACAATGCATGAGCATCCGCACGCCGTGCCGCAGCCGCCGCAACCGGGGGTGGCGGTGCCCGCACGGGCCATTACCGCACCCACACATGGCGCAGTCTCCGGCGCACGAATCACAATAATCCCCACCGGGCGTTCCGCCGCAATCCTGGCAATCAGCGCAGCCATCCATGGCATCCTGCCAGTCTTGGGTGGGATCGATATCCAATCGATGCGGTTCGTCCGACATGCCATAAGGAGCGGGGACAACCTCAATCTCTCCGGGCAACTCCGGCAACTCGTTCGCGGAACCCCGTGGTGGTGATTTTAATACGCTGTTTCCCGTACCCCGTTGGGGAGAGTTGGGCGCTGTTGTCATTGGGGGATTGGCCGGCGCGGCATTTTCACGGGGCAGGGGGCGCGCTTCGGGAAAGTTCGGATCGAAGGGGGAAGATGGGGAGGCGGAATTTCCAGAACCCCCATCGTTAAACGGATTTTGCAAATCGCCGCCCGGGGATTGACTGGCAAGGGGCGTGGGTACGGTTTCCACCGGGGGAACGCCAGGCGCAGCGCGATCGATGGGCTTGGCTCCGGCTTGCAATCGGCCCGCCGTGCGCGATTGCGAGGTCTCCGCCGGATAGGTCGATGTGGCGGGGCGGGTGTAATGCTGGTTGGCCAGTCGATAACGCTCGGCCGCGTGGGAAAGGGACCCAGCCGCGGGGGCGAGAGGCCGCGCCTGGCGGATGGCCGAGTTGGGCAGCGTGCGGGGTTCGGCGGGAGCGCGATGTGGCTCCCCGGTCAGGTGCTGCGCGGGCCGCACCGCCTGATCATAGCCTTTACTTTCTTGAGAGAAAGAGCCCGCCCGCGTCGCGGCGGAAAGTGAACCCGTCGGCTGGGACGTGCGCCGCCAGCGGAGTGCGTCCGCCTCTTGCGCGGCCAAACTACCCGCGAACAGCCACATCCCGCACAGCAGAGCAAAAAACCGCCGCCGGTGGCGCGCCCCGCGCGCAGCCAAAGCATGAAGTAGACGGCAGAGCATCTGGGTGTGGCGCATGCGGCAAACCTGCATATAAGGCTAGCAGTGGCAAACTGGATTTGCCACGCTAGCATAGGGCGCCCACCCTGGGATACGTGTGCGAGCCATTCAAGCTCGACGGCCATATTATCGGCGACAAATATGGCAAACTTTAACGATGGGGTAAGAATTGCGGCATGCTATCAACATAACTGGGTTGGTAGAGCATGACATCACATGCGAAACAAATCCCCAACTGATTTTGGAATTAGTAATTCATATTTTGTAATTGCGTCCCCAGGTCTTCCCGCAGATCTTCAAACGCCTCTAGGCCGACGGATAGCCGGATAAGGCCGTCGTTGATGCCATTCGCCAGGCGGGCCGCCGGATCGTAGCTAGCATGGGACATGGTGGCGGGTTGTTCGATCAGCGATTCCACCGCCCCCAGGCTGACCGCTAGCTGAAACAGCTTCGTCGATTCGCAGATATTTTTGGCGGCCGCCAGATCCCCCTGAATTTCAAAGCTAAGCATTCCCCCAAATGCCCCGTCCATCTGCTTGGCGGCGATCGCATGCCCGGGATGCGTTGGTAAACCGGGGTAATACACGCTCCGCACCGCAGGGTGCGTGGCCAGCCATTCCGCTAGCAAAAGCGCCGTGCGGGATTGCTCGCGCACGCGCAGTTCCAGGGTCTTTAACCCGCGCGAGCAGAGGTAAGACTCCAACGGCCCCAGCACGCCCCCCGTGGCGTTTTGAATAAAATGTAAACGCTGTTGTAATTCGGGGTCGCGCGCCACCAGCGCCCCGCCCAAGAGATCGCTATGCCCGCCGATGTACTTAGTCGCGGAATGCATCACGATGTCGCAGCCCAGTTCCAGCGGCCGCGTGAGGGCGGGTGTGGCAAACGTGCTATCAACGGCGACCAATAACTGGTGTTGGCGGGCGAACTGCGCGCAGGCCGCCAGATCGGTGATCGACAAGAGCGGATTCCCCGGCGTTTCCAGCCAGAGCAACTTGGTTTGGGGAGTGATGGCGGACAGCAGATTGTTCACATCCGTGGTATCGACCAGAGTCACGGCGATGCCGGCCCGATTGCAAATTTTGTGCAGCAGGCGGTAGGTGCCGCCGTAAATGTCCCGCCCGGCCAGGATATGGTCCCCGGCGGAAAGCAGCATCGTTACGCAGTGCGTGGCGGCCATGCCACTGGCAAACGCCAGCGCGCCAACGCCTCCTTCCAGGTTGGCCAGCGTGGTTTCAAACGCGCGGCGGGTGGGATTGCCCGTGCGGGAATAGTCATATTCCCGCCATTCCCCCGCGTGATGCTGGACAAACGTGCTGGCCAGGTGTAACGGGGGGACAACGGCCCCGGTTGCGGGATCGGCGTCGTTGGCGGTGTGTATGGCGCGGGTGCGAAAAAGCATGTCAATTACGAATTAAAAATGAAGAATTAAAAATGAATTGCAAGCGTGGCGACTTAAGATGACTTGCTAGATTTGAGAATTGCGACCATGATTTTACACAACTCTTGTGCATCCGCATAAATACTCCCAAATTCATTCGCCTTCAAGTATCCCGTGTCTTTGAGAAGCCGCAACCAATAATTGGTTTCTCTCGCTTCCTTATATGCCACCGAAAGCTTCGCAATAAAATCCGCGCGAGTTTGCCCTCCGATTGCTTCCTCTACATTCGCTCCAATCGCCGTGCCACTTCGCAAAGCTTGCTTAGATAAAACAAATTCTTGCTTGGCTTTGGTAAGGTGCTGATACAGCTTGACCATACGAATCGCAAATGCATAACTTTTCGCTTGGATCACATTGTTTTGTTTCATTTTGTATAATTCTCCTTCTGAAATTTTTAATTGATAATTTTTAATTGATAATTATGCGCGCAGCGCTTCCCCCAAGTCCCCCACCAGGTCTTCCGTGTTTTCGATCCCCAGGGCCAGGCGGACCATGTTATCCGGGATGCCAAATTTTTGCCGGTCGGTGGGCGTGTAATCAAAATAACTCATCACCATCGGCTGTTCGATGAGCGATTCCACCCCGCCCAGGCTGGGGCCGATGCGGGGAATCTTGACCCGGTCGATCACCCGCGCGGTGGCTTGCCAGTCGGCGTCCTTCACAAAGAATGTCACCAGTCCGCCAAAACCGCGCATGGTGCGCCGGGCCACCTCGTAAAAGGGATGGCTGGGGAGGCCGGGATAGAGCACTTTTTCCACGCGCGGATGCCCGGCGAGAAATTCGGCCACGGCCTGGCCGTTTTGGTTGTGGCGCAACATCCGTAGTTCAAACGTCTTTAGCCCGCGGGAGAGCAAATAAATATTTTGCGGCGAATTGATCGCCCCCATGATCCCCCGCAGTTTGCGCACCGGCTCCAGCTTTTCGGCGGAACCGGCCAGCACCCCCGCCAGCAGGTCATTATGCCCCCCCAGGTATTTCGTGGCCGAATGCAGCACATAATCAATCCCCGCGCGGATCGGCTGCAGGTTGTAGGGCGTCCCCAGCGTCGCATCGATCAGCGTGTCAACCCCATGCCGCCGCCCGATCGCGGCAAAGCGTTCCAAATCGACAATGCTTAGGTGGGGATTGGTCGGGGATTCGCTGATAAGCATTTTAGTGCGGGGCGTGATGGCCGCTTCCATCGCCGCGTAGTCGCAGGCGCGGACCTGATGCGTCACCACGCCAAACCGCGACAGGTGCTTCGCGCAGAATTCGCGGCTGCGGTGATAACACTCGTCAAAGAAAATCACCTCGTCCCCGCTATTGAGCTTGGTCATCAGCAACCCCACCAGCGCCGCCATACCGGTGGAAAATAAGAGCGCCGTCTCGGCATGGTCAAGCGCGGCTAGCTTGCGCTCCAGGCTTTTTTCGCTGGGATTGCCATACCGCCCGTATTCCTCGCGCGGCAGCTTCTTTTTGATAAATTCGATAATCGACGCCGTGTCGGTAAAAGTGTACGTCGATGTGGCAAAGATCGGGTCGGTCATCGAGTCCCCCGGCTTTTGCCGCAATTCGCCCGCGTGAATGGCCAGCGTGCTCAGGCCCGCCTCGGTCGAGACTTGTTGCAAATCCAAATCGGCGGCCCCAACGGACGGAGGATTAGCGGAGACGGGGGCAGGATCAATTGGCATGGATAAGACTCCCAAACACGCGCGCGAACGTGGTTATCAAGGATAACGGCCGGAAAGACTTTCTTACGCGCAACAAAAAAGCCGCGGCAAATCTCCATCTGGATCTGCGCGGCTAGGAACATCATTCGTCTGACAACAGGCATCGAAAACAATC